>JAFEES010000564.1 GCA_018240995.1 Pseudomonadota bacterium
GCTTCAAGCGGGTTTTTCTTTGGCTATGCCGGCCTGTGACAGGCGATGGCGCAAGGCCGGTTGCGCGCGTCAGCGACCAGGCCTCAGCAACAACCTGCGCGGCCGCCGCCGTAGCGCGACTGCATGCGGTTCTTGAAAAACTCCTCGTAGCTCAACGGTTCTGTCTCGGGGTGCTCGCGACGCATATGCGCCAGGTATTGGCCATAGTCGGGCACGCCCACCATCATGCGTGCCGCACGCGCCAGGTAGCTGCCCCCCTCGTGCGCGGCCTGCGCCAAGCTGCTCAACGTGGCAAACCCGGACATGGCGCTAGGCTCCGGTTGCCGGCAAGGGTTCGTAGGGTGTCTCGCGCACGCTGGGCTTGTTGTGCGAACGCGCTTGCAACACGGCCTTGATGCCATAGATCACGCCCGAGACCACGACCAGCATGAACACCACGCACAGGGCCGCATCCAGATAGTTGTTGAAGACGATCTGCTGCATCTGCTCGATGGTGTGCGCCGGCGGCATCTGCGTGCCCTTGGTCTCCAGGGTTTCCTGCAAATTGACCTGGTGCTCGGCAATGGCGGCGCTGAACTTGCGCGCCGTGGCGATGAAGCTCACGCGTGGGTCGGGCGAGAACAGTTTCAGCCAGCCGGCAGTCAGTGTGCACGCCAGCAGCCAGACGGTGGGCACCACGGTGACCCAGGCGTAGCGATCCTTCTTCATGCGGAACAGCACCACCGTGCCCAGCGTCAGCGCCAGCGCCGCCAGCATCTGGTTGGCAATGCCGAACAAGGGCCACAGGGTGTTGATACCGCCCAGCGGATCGACCACGCCCTGGTAGAGAAAGAAGCCCCAGGCGGCAACGCACAGGCAGGTGGAGATGACGTTCGCCGGCAGTGAATCAGTGCGCCCCATGGACGGAACAAAGGTGCCCAGCAAGTCCTGCAGCATGAAGCGGCCGGCGCGCGTGCCGGCGTCCACCGCGGTGAGGATGAACAAGGCCTCGAACAGGATCGCGAAGTGGTACCAGAAGGCCATCATGGCCTCGCCGCCAAACAGCTGGTGCAGGATATGCGCCATGCCCACGGCCAGCGTGGGCGCGCCGCCAGCGCGCGAGATGATGGTCGTTTCGCCCACGTCCTTGGCAGTTGACACCAGCAGCTCGGGCGTCACGGCAAAACCCCAGGAAGACACCACCTGCGCCACCTGATCCGGCGTGGTGCCTATCAGCGCCGCGGGGCTGTTCATGGCGAAGTACACGCCGGGCTCGATGACGCAGGCGGCAATCATGGCCATGGAGGCGACGGCCGACTCCATCAGCATGCCGCCATAGCCGATCAGGCGTGCCTGGGTTTCGTTCTCCAGCAGCTTGGGCGTGGTGCCCGACGAGATCAGGGCATGGAAGCCCGACACCGCGCCACAGGCAATGGTGATGAACAGGAACGGGAACAGGCTGCCCGACCAGACCGGGCCCGTGCCGTCGATGTAGCGCGTCAACGCCGGCATCTGCATCTGCGGCGCCACGATGACGATGCTGCCCGCCAGCAGCACGATGAAGCCGATCTTCAGGAACGTCGACAGATAGTCGCGCGGCGCCAGCAGCAGCCACACGGGCAGCATGGCGGCGACGGCACCGTAAATGATCAGTATCCAGGTCAGGCCGACGCCGCTGT
Organism: Pseudomonadota bacterium; assembly: GCA_018240995.1. Taxonomy (GTDB): domain Bacteria; phylum Pseudomonadota; class Gammaproteobacteria; order Burkholderiales; family Burkholderiaceae_C; genus Alicycliphilus. The sequence continues at coordinate 1,659 of JAFEES010000564.1, forward strand.
AGTCAAACCAGGGTGCCAGGGTGGGGCTGGCCGCCACGTCCTGGCCGTAGACGATGGCCAGCATGAGCAGCACGAAGCCGATCACCGAGACCTCGCCAATGCGCCCCGGGCGTATGTAGCGCAGGTAAATGCCCATGAACAGGGCAATCGGCACCGTGGCGGCCACCGTGAACACGCCCCAGGGCGAATGGATCAAGGCCTTGACGACAATCATCGCCAGCACCGCCAGGATGATGACCATGATCATGAAGGCACCAAAGAGAGCAATCACGCCGGCCACCGGCCCCATCTCGGTCTTGATCAGGTCACCCAGCGACTTGCCATCGCGGCGCGTGGAGATGAAGAGCACGACGAAGTCCTGCACGGCACCGGCAAAGACCACGCCCGCCAGGATCCACAACATGCCTGGCAGGTACCCCATCTGGGCCGCCAGCACCGGGCCGACCAGGGGCCCGGCCCCGGCAATGGCCGCGAAGTGGTGGCCGAACAGGACGTACTTGTCCGTTGGCACATAGTCCAGGCCATCGTTGTGGCGCCAGGCAGGCGTCATGCGGCTGGCGTCCAGTTCCAGCACCTTCTCGGCAATGAACTTGCTGTAGAAGCGGTAGCCGATGAGATAAACGCAGACGGCGGCCACGATCAGCCACACGGCATTGATGGACTCGCCACGCCGCAGCGCCACCACGCCCAGTGCCCAGGCACCCACAATGGCCACAAGGCCCCAGATCAGAAAACTTCGCAGCGCGCTGCCCTGCGCCGAAGAGTTGGGGGTCATTGCTTGTCTCCTCTCGAATGGTCTTCGAACATGGCTTGGTTTGTCGCGCATCGGCAAGGCCGGTGCGCCCGCTTGCATGCCACTGCTGCGCATCGACGCGCGTCAACCGGCTCATCAAGGCTGCCCCGCATCCGCCGTGCGTCGCGCATCTTGTCGCCGACATGACTCAGCCGCAACCAATTGCCCATGAAACTTGCATCAGCTTGTAGCCGCAATAGCCAAGCGCATGGCCAGCAACAATAATCCGCGGTTTCGCGTATCCAGCGCGCTGCCAGCTGCAATATGGACTTGCGGCGCAGCCCCCGCCTCCCCCCCGGGTGCAGGCATCGGCGAACCCCGCGCGCACGATGCGCGCGCAGACCCGCCGCACGTCTGCCCAACATCTGCCCCACAATGGGCCGCATGCACTACCACTACATTGCCAATGCCGCCGTTGCCTCCAGCGCCGGACGCACCATTGCCGTGATAGACCCGTCCGACGGCCAACCGTACGACGAGATCCAGCGCGGCACCGCGGAAGACATAGACGCCGCCGTGCGCGCCGCGCAGCAGTGCTACGACGGCCCGTGGCGCAGGCTGGCCCCGGCCGAGCGCGGGCGGCTGCTGCAGCGCCTGTCGGCCAGGATCACCGAGCATGCCGAGGAACTGGCCGCCATCGAGCAGCGCGACTGCGGCAAGCCGACCAAGCAGGCGCGCGCCGATGCCGCCGCGCTGGCGCGCTACTTCGAGTTCTACGCCGGCGCCTGCGACAAGCTGCATGGCGAGACCATTCCCTACCAGGAGGGCTTCAGCGTGCTCACCTGGCGCGAGCCGCATGGCGTCACCGGCCACATCGTGCCCTGGAACTACCCCATGCAGATCTTTGGGCGCTGCGTGGGCGCGGCGCTGGCCGCGGGCAACGTCTGCGTGGTCAAGCCCTCGGAGGACGCCTGCCTGTCGCTGCTGCGCGTGGCCCAGCTCGCGGCCGAGGCGGGCTTTCCGGCCGGCGCCATCAACATCGTGACCGGCTACGGCCACGAGGTGGGCGACGCGCTGGCGCGCCACCCCGGCGTGCGCCACATCAGCTTCACCGGCAGCCCCAAGGTGGGCACGCTGATCCAGCAGGCCGCCGCTGAGCGCCACTGCCCGGTGACGCTGGAGCTGGGCGGCAAGAGCCCGCAGATCGTCTTTGCCGATGCCGACCTGGATGCCGCTGTGCCCGTCATCATCAATGCCATCGTGCAAAACGCCGGCCAGACCTGCTCGGCCGGCTCGCGCGTGCTCATCGACTCGCTGATTTACGAGCCGCTGCTGGAGCGCCTGGCGCACGCCTTCGAGGCCCTGCGCGTGGGCCCCGCGGCCATGGATCTGGATCTGGGCCCGCTGATCCGCCAAAGCCAGCAGCAGCGCGTGTGGGACTTCCTGTCCGACGCGCAGGTGGCCGGCATTGCGCTCGTCGCCCAGGGCACGGTGGTGGACGAGGCGCCCGACACCGGCTTCTACCAGGCGCCCACGCTGCTGCGCGACGTGCCCGCGGATCACCGCCTGGCGCAGCAGGAGGTCTTCGGTCCGGTGCTCGCCGCCATGCCCTTCCATGACGAGGACCACGCCGTGGAGCTGGCCAACGCCACGCCCTTCGGCCTGGTGGCCGGCCTGTGGACGCGCGACGGCGCGCGCCAGCTGCGCATGGCGCGGCGCGTGGCCAGCGGCCAGGTATTCATCAACAACTACGGCGCCGGCGGTGGCGTGGAGCTGCCGTTTGGCGGCGTCAAGTCCAGCGGCCACGGGCGCGAAAAGGGCTTCGAGGCGCTGTACGGCTTCACCACTCTCAAGACCGTGGCCATACGCCATGGCTGACGATCGACTGCAGTTTCACACCCTATTCCATGCCCCTGTCTCCCCCCGCTCCCCGCACCGCTAGGCATATACGCCGTGTCAACTACCAGGGCTTTGAACGCGACGATGGCCTGTGGGACATAGAGGGCGAACTGCACGACAGCAAGACCTACGACCTGCCCTCGCTGCGCCAGCCCGGCCGGTTGCGCCCGGCGGGCCAGCCCATACACCACATGTGGCTGCGCGTGACGGTGGACGGCGACCTGGTCGTGCGCGCCATCGAGTCCGCCATGGACGCCCACCCTCTGGCCGGCTGCCCCGAGGCCCAGCGCGCCCTGCAGGCCATGGTGGGCGCCAGCATGGTGCGCGGCTGGCGCCAGTCCATACAGACCCACCTGGGCGGCGTGGCCGGCTGCACGCATCTGCGCGAGCTGCTGTTCAACCTGGCCACTGCCACCTTCCAGACCATCAACGCGGCATTCAAGAGCCGCGGCGACGAACCGCCACGCCACCTGGGCCAGTGCACCGGCTGGGACTACCACGGCGAGGGCGTGCGCGAGCATTACCCGCGCTTTTATCGGCGCCCAGAGGAATTGCAAAAACCGTAGCTACCAGTGCTTTCTGTACAAGCCCTACAGCCATAAATTGCACAAAATCTGGCACGGTGAGGCCGGGATACCTTAGCCCAACACATCGTGCAAGGCCGCTTCGTAGAGCGCGGTGAGGCTGTCCATCACCTCCAGCAGGCGTTCGCTGGTACTGGCCACATCCTCCAGCCCGCGCGCATTCGGTTGGCGTTTGATCGCAGCATCGAAGAAAACCCATTGCCCCTGGCCCAGCTCCAGCGCGGATCGTATGGCGGGCGTGGACAGAGGGGCGTTGGCGAGCTGCGCCATGGCGCGCTGGAATTCCTGCGCATCACCCGCCATCTGCTCACGCTGCGGGCGACCATCGAGCCCCGCGGCCACCAAACCATAGTTCTTTGCCAGGCGTTGCGACAGCATGCGTTGGCGTCCGGCGGTGTTCACCAGCTTGGCCGTTGGCGCCTGGGCCAGGCGTTCCAGGGCCTGCGTGGCGCCGTCGGCCAGGGCCAGCATCTGGTCGGCCTGGGTCGAAACGGTTTGAAAATTCGCCTTGCCGGGCGCTTGGGCCGTCAAACCATCCAGGTCTGCAGCACTGCGACGCACATCGCTCAGCAGGCGCGCCACCTCGGGTGGCCAGCTTTGGCGATCGAGCTCATCCAGGTCGGCGCGCATCTGGCGCCGCGTCTGCTCCAGCGCCTCGCGGGCGCGCTCGGGCCTGACGGCCAAATGCAGTTGCCCATAGAGCTTGGCCGTGCGCTGGGACATCGCGCGAAAACGCGCCGTGCGATTGATCGCCGTGGCCAGGGCCATGCGCGCCTGGGCCGTCAGTGGCAATGCCGGCATCAGCAACGTGGCAACCAAGACGCGCACGGCGGTACGTCGCCCCCACCGGTCTGGGGTAGAACAAAACGAAACGTTAGGTAAACAAATGTGAGGCATATGCCATTGTCCGAATGTCACGATGGCAGGCCATTGACGCGGATCAAATACCGCCCATGACCATGATTCGTTGACAGGCATCAATTGCCGCGGTGCCAGTCAAACCCCTACTTAGCCCATGGGGCACAATTTGCCCATGGCTGAACGTGTCATTCCCCTCGTGGATCAGCGCAGCACGGCGCTGCGGCCACCTTTAACCACCGTCGCGCAGGCCGCACCCGCCACCGGGCAGCTGCATGACCGCCTGAGCCGGCCGCTGCGCGACCTGCGCATCAGCGTCACCGATCGCTGCAACTTCCGCTGCGGCTACTGCATGCCCAAGGAAGTATTCGACAAGCACCACCGCTACCTGCCGCACAGCGACCTGCTCAGTTTCGAGGAAATCACGCGACTGGCACGGCTGTTCATGGCGCATGGCGTGCACAAGATCCGCCTCACGGGCGGCGAGCCGTTGCTGCGCAAGGATTTGGAGGTGCTCGTCGCCCAGCTGGCCGAGCTGCGCACCACGGAGGGGCGCGTGCCCGACCTGACGCTGACCACCAACGGCTCGCTGCTGGCACGCAAGGCGCGCGCGCTCAAGGCGGCGGGCCTGCAGCGCGTCACCGTGAGCCTGGACAGCCTGGATGACGCGGTGTTCCGGCGCATGAACGACGTGGACTTTCCCGTGGCCGAGGTGCTCGCCGGCATAGATGCCGCGCAGGCCGCGGGCCTCGCGCACATCAAGGTCAACATGGTGGTCAAGCGCGGCACCAATGACCATGAGATCCCGGCCATGGCGCGGCATTTCCGCGGCACCGGCATCACGCTGCGCTTCATCGAATACATGGACGTGGGCGCCACCAACGGCTGGCGCATGGATCAGGTCGTACCCTCGTCCGAGGTCATCGCGCGCCTGCAAGCCGAGCTGCCGCTGGTGCCGCTGGCCGCCAGCGCGCAGGGCGAGACCGCCAAGCGCTGGGGTTGGACTGGTGCCGACGGCCGTCACGACCCGGCCTTGGGCGAGGTGGGTGTGATCAGCAGCGTCACCCAGGCATTTTGCGGCGCCTGCAACCGCGCCCGCTTGTCCATGGAGGGGCGGATGTACCTGTGCCTGTTCGCCACCCAGGGTTGGGACTTGCGCTGCCTGTTGCGCGAGGGCGCCAGCGACGCGCAGATCAGCGCAGCCATCGCCCATATCTGGCATGGGCGTAGCGACCGCTATTCCGAGCTGCGCGCCAGCCTGCCGGCCGACAGCGGCCCGGGCAAGCGCCGCATAGAGATGAGCTACATCGGAGGCTGAGCGCGAACCGATGATTGCCACGCGCGACATCACGGGCCTGATCCTCGCCGGCGGCCGCGGCGCGCGCATGGGCGGCGTGGACAAGGGCCTGCAGGCCTTTCGCGGCCTGCCGCTGGCGCTGCACACCCTGAGGCGCCTGCAGCCCCAGGTTGGGCGCGTGATGATCAGTGCCAACCGCAACCTGCCCGTCTACAAGGCCTTTGGCGTACCCGTCTGGCCAGACGGCCTGGACGACTACGCCGGCCCGCTGGCGGGCTTCCTGACCGGGCTGGAGCATTGCACCACACCCTGGCTGCTCACCGTGCCCTGCGACGGCCCTCTGTTCCCCCCCGACCTGGCGCGCCGCCTGGCCAGCGCGGTAGCGGCCCAGGGCGCCGACATGGCCATGGCCGCCGCGCCAGAACAGCAAGGCGATGGCGGCACGCAACTGCGCACCCAGCCGGTGTTCTGCCTGCTGCGCACAAGCCTATTGGAAGACCTGCGGCAGTTCACCCGCGAGGGCGGGCGCAAGATCCAGGCCTGGGCGGCACAGCAGCGCTGTGCGATTGCAAGCTTCGACCAGCCCGGCGACGACCCACAGGCCTTTTGCAACGCCAATACGCTGGCGCAGCTGCAGACCCTCAACGACATGCCGGCGCCTTGATGACCAAGCCGCCAGGCCAGTTGACAATGCAAGGCCCGCTGTAACTCACCATAAGCACCCACCGACCCAAAAGGGGGGGCCGCAACAATGCTCCATGGAGTGATTCGACATGCCCTTTAGCGCCCAACACCTGCCCCAGGCCCCCACGCGCGAGGCCGTGGATCAACTGCGAGGCGCAGCCGTGCTGGAATTCGGCACGCCCTGGTGCGGCCATTGCCAACGCGCCCAGCCGCTGATCGCGCAGGCGTTGCAGGGCCGCGCAGACGTGGAGCACATCAAGGTGGAGGACGGCCCAGGCCAAGGGCTGGGCCGCAGCTTTCACGTGAAGCTCTGGCCAACATTGGTTTTCTTGCGCAACGGCGCCGAGGTCGCGCGCCTGGTGCGCCCACAGTCGGCGCAGGAGATCCAGGACACGCTTGCCGCCCTGACCGCTGGCAACCAAGGCTAACGCCCCAGCGCCTGCTCCACGCCCTGGTTGGCCAGCGCATCGGCGCGCTCGTTGCCCGGGTCGCCCGCGTGGCCCTTGACCCAATGCCAGTCGATGCGGTGGCCGGCCCGGTGCGCCAGCTCGTCCAGGCGCTGCCACAGCTCCACGTTCTTCACCGGCTGGCCGGCGGCCGTGCGCCAGCCCTTTTTCTTCCAGCCATGTATCCACTCGGTGATGCCCTGGCGCACGTACTGGCTGTCCAGGTACAGGGCCACCTGGCAGGGCTTTTTCAAGGCCGCCAGCGCCTGTATCACGGCCATCAGCTCCATGCGGTTGTTGGTGGTTCCCAGTTCGCCGCCAAATAGCTCCTTTTCCAGCTTGCCCGAACGCAGCAAGGCCCCCCAGCCGCCTGGGCCGGGGTTGCCCTTGCAGGCACCATCGGTATAGATCACCACCTGATTCAAAAAAGACTCCTCAGAAAAATACGTTCCACCATCAATGCCGGCGCGCTACCTGCACCTGGGCGCCGGCCGCCCTGGGCGCCTTGCGCCACGACGGCTCCAGCAGGCGCATGCCCTGCACGCGCTTGGCGGCCACGATCACATAGCCAGCCCCGAGTATCGGCCACCAGCGCGCCCCCAAGGCCTCCATCCAGGCGTTGCGCTGCAGCCAGCGTTCGGAGGTCGCCGCGGGCCGGTAGCAGCCAAAGCTGATGGTCTCCAGCTCAAAGCCCAACAGGCGCAGCCAGTCGCGCAAGCGTCCGGGCGAGAGAAACTCGCCCACGTCGGGCAGGTACGGCCGCCCGCCGCCGCCAAGACGCTGGTACAGCCGGGCGCGGCCCTGACGCAGGCCCCATAGGCTGTAGGGGTTCAAACCGCTGATCACCGCCCTGCCCTCGGGCACCAGCACGCGGTACACCTCGCGCAGCGCAGCATGCGGATCCACGCTCAGCTCCAGGGTGTGCGGCAGGGCCACCAGATCCAGGCTGGCCTCGGCAAACGGCAAGGCCACGGCCTCGGCCAGCAGAGCCGGGGCCATGGCCTCGGCATCGCCAGGCGCCACCTGTTGCAGCAGTTGCGCTTCGTCGGCGCCCAGCGCCAGCCAGCGGTGTGGCATGCGATTGGCGCGTAGGCAAGCCAAGCCCGGCATGCCCAGCTGCAGGGCGTGGTAACCAAAAATGTCGGCCACCAGCTCGTCGTAACGCTCCTGCTCCCAGGCCAGCAGATAGCGGCCCGGGGGGGTGGCAAACCATTGATGCAAACCTATAATTTCGCCGCTCATGAACTTGCTGCCGCTGCCCGCCTTTACCGACAACTACATCTGGATGCTGCACGACGGCCGCCATGCGGTCGTTGTGGACCCGGGCGACGCCGCGCCGGTGTTGCTGGCGCTGCGCGACATGGGTTTGTCACTGCAGGCAATTTTAGTCACGCACCACCATGGCGACCATGTCGGCGGCGTGAGCGCATTGCGCGACGCCACGGGCGCTGCCGTCTACGGCCCCGCCGGCGAGAGCATGCCCGAACCCCTGACGCGCCTGCGCCAAGGCGACAGTGTCAGCGCGCTGGGCCTGCGCTTTGCGGTGCTGGACGTGCCCGGCCACACCGCCGGGCATATCGCCTACTACTGCGCCAACATGGACGGAGCACCGCTGCTGTTTTGCGGCGACACCTTGTTTTCCGGCGGCTGCGGCCGCCTGTTCGAGGGCACGCCGGCGCAGATGCAGGCCTCGCTGGACGCGCTGGCCGCCCTGCCCGGCGACACGCGCGTGTGCTGCGCCCATGAATACACGCTGTCCAACCTGAAGTTCGCCCAGGCCGTGGAGCCGCACAACCAGGCGCTGCGCGACTACGCCAGCCAATGCCAGGCCCTGCGCCAAGCCGGCCGGCCCACGCTGCCCTCACGCATGGCCACGGAGCGCGCCATCAACCCTTTTCTGCGCACGCGCGAAGCCACCGTTGCCCAGGCAGCCCGCAGCTTTGACGCGCAGGTCAATCCACACCAAGCCGTGGCCGTGCTGGCCGCGCTGCGTCAATGGAAAAACGAATTCCGATGAAAATTCTGCACATCCTGGGGCTGGCCAGCCTGCTATGGCTGGCCGGCTGCGCCAGCACCACCGCCCCGGGCAACAACACCAACACCCCCACCAATAACCACACCAGCCAGGCACCGCAATACCCTGCGGGCCCGCTGCGCCCGATCACGGCAACAAAGGCCAGTGACCGCGCGGTGGCCGGCATCAGCGCGCCGTCCGACCTGTGGGATCGCATCCGCCGCGGCTTTGCCATGCCCGAGCTGGAGACCGAGCAGGTGCGCGATCGCGAGCAGTGGTATGCCGCCCGGCCCGATTACATGCAACGCATGACGGAGCGCTCCAGCAAGTACCTGTTTCACATCGTCGAGGAGCTGGAGCGCCGCGGCATGCCCACCGAGCTGGCGCTGCTGCCCTACATCGAAAGCGCCTTCAACCCCCAGGCCGTCTCCAGCGCCAAGGCCGCCGGCATGTGGCAGTTCATGCCAGCCACGGGCACCTATTTCGACCTGAAGCAAAACGTGTTTCGTGACGACCGGCGTGACGTGCTGGCCTCGACCCGCGCGGCGCTGGACTACCTGCAAAAGCTGTACGGCATGTTTGGCGACTGGCACCTGGCGCTGGCCGCCTACAACTGGGGCGAGGGCAGTGTCGCCCGCGCCATTGCGCGCAATGAAAAGCAGGGCCTGGGCACCAGCTACACAGAGCTGACCATGCCGGCCGAGACGCGCATGTACGTGCCCAAGCTGCAGGCGGTAAAAAACATCGTGGCCGAACCCGCCAGGTTCAACACTGAGCTGCCACTGATCCACAACCACCCCTATTTCCAGAGCGTGGAAATCACGCGCGACATCGACGTGTCACTGGTCGCCAACCTGGCCGGCGTGCGCCTGGAGGACTTCCGCGCACTCAACCCATCACTGCACAAGCCGGTGATCCTGGCCGCAGGCATGCCGCAGATCCTGCTGCCCTGGGAAAACGCCCAGGTGTTCCGCAAGAACCTTGCCGCCCACAACGAAGGCCAGTACGCCAGCTGGACGGTCTGGACTGTTCCCAGCACCATGAGCGTGGCCGCCGCCGCCCAGCACGCCGGGATGAGCGAAGGCGAGCTGCGCCAGCTCAACAACATTCCTCCGCGCATGATGATCAAGGCCGGCTCGGCGCTCATGGTGCCGCGCGCGGCCAACGCACGCAGTGACGTTGCCGGCCATGTGGCCGACAACGGGCAGATCGCCTTCACACCCGAGATCGTCACGCGCCGCACCACCGTGCGCGCCGGCAAGCGCGACACCGTGGCCAGCATCGCCCAGCGCTACAAGGTCAAGGCGGCCGACGTGGCCGACTGGAACGACCTGAAGCTCAGCAGCAAGTTCAAGAGCGGTGAACAGGTGGTGATGTATCTACCGGTACGCCTCACGGCCACCGCCCATACACGCAGCAACTCCAAAACCGAGGCCAGCCACCCCGCGGGCAAGACAGCCGCCACCCACACCGCCAAGTCCAGTCCGGCACGCAAGGGCGGCACGCCATCCAAGCGCAAGCGTTGAGTTGAACCCACGCGCCGCCGCCACGCGACCGGCGCCCGAGCTGCGCCTTCAACTTTGACCTAGACAGCCTTGTGCCCGGCACGGGCGGGACGATATCACCGTCAAAGCAAGCAAGAAAAAAGCGCGCTATTGTTTATATAGCGCGCTTTCCTTATGTGGCTTGGTAGGACGTACAAGATTCGAACTTGTGACCAACGGATTAAAAGACGCAAAAAGCATAGCATCACGCTAGGTCATGGACTGTCAATAATCGTCATAACCTGTTGATTTATAATGCAAATTTTAAATCAACCAAGTTTTCATCCGTCACACGAAATCGACTCTGATGGTAGCAATGGGGTAGCAATTCGCTTGCGCAGTAGCAATACGGTAGCAACCAGGAGTCCATCCGATGGTCGTTTGCCATGACGGTTCTGACCACCATGACAAGCTCCACCAACCGCATCAACTTCACCAAGGCGAGCATCGAAAACCTTCCGATCCCGGAGTCCGGCTGGAAGTATTACTACGACACAAAAGTGCCCGGCTTGGCTGTCGGCGTCGGCGCCAGCGGCGTCAAGACCTACGTTCTGTACAAGAAGATCAACCGCCGCCCTGAGCGCATCAAGATCGGCCGCACCACTGACCTCACGGTGGACGAAGCGCGCACCAAGGCCATCGAACACAATGGCAAAGTCGCGCTGGGCAGCAACCCCGCTGACAAGAAACGGCATGCGTGCATGGTAGCAACCACGAGAATGGTCATTAGCCATCACTCTAGCCGGTAGCAATAGAGTAGCAATGGCGCTCAGACAAGAAAAAAGCACTTAGGCATTTCTGCTCTAAGTGCTTGATTCATAACCAAATTCTTGGTGGGTCGTGCGCGACTCGAACGCGCGACCAACGGATTAAAAGTCCGAAATAGTGGCTTTTCCTGGATTTTCTTGGATTTCGGTGACAGTCATAACTTGTTGATATTGCTGGTTTGTAGTCCAATTAAGTCCGTAGGCGTTTTTTTCCATTCACGCCAAAACTGTCACCAGACTGTCACCAGCAAAACAAACGGACTCGCTTCGGACTGCTGGTGAAAGTCGCCACTACGGACTGAAAAAATGAGCACCAAAACCACCGGCCAAAGCATCAACGACCTGGTGCCAGGGCAGTTCCTGAAAGTCGGCAAAGTCGCCCCTGTCGGCACCCTGGAGGCGCGCAAGCTGGTCAACGGCGTGACCACGTTCTATTGGCGCTTCACCATCAAGAGCAAGACGCACCGCGAGCCCGTAGGCATCTACGATTCCGGCGCACCTCCGAAGAGCGTCAAACCCACGCCCAAGGGTTACAGCATCATTGCGGCGATGCGCGCGGCTGAAGCGCTATCTGAGCAGCACCATGCACGCCGGGACGATGGCGGCATCCTGGCCGTCAAGGCCGAGGCACAGCAGGCAAAGACAGCGGCGGCGCAAGCCCAGGCTGAGGCGCAGCAGTTCACCCTGGCGCACCTGCTGGGCGACTACGCCGACCACCTGGAATTCCAAGGCCGCCGATCCCATGCCGACGTGCGCAGCATCATCAAGTTGCACGTAATCGAGCCATGGCCCCAGGTGGCCAGCCTGCCCGCCAATCAAGTCACTGGCGAGCAGATAGCGGACATGATGCGGCGCGTAGTGGAGCTGGGCAAAGACCGCACGGCAAACAAGCTGCGCAGCTATGTCCGGGCGGCCTACCAGACCGCCAAGGCCGCGCGCTCCAAGGCCAGCATCCCCCTACGGTTCAAGGGCTACCGCGTCACCCACAACCCGGCGGCAGACACCGAGCCCGACGAATCGGCCAATCGTGCCGACAAGAACCCCCTGAGCCTGGAGGAACTGCGCGCCTACTGGCTGGCCATCAAGAACATGGCGGGGTTCAAAGGGGCTGTGCTGCGCCTGCACCTGCTGACTGGTGGCCAGCGGATTGAGCAGTTGGTGAACCTGCGCACCGCTGATATTGACGCTGGCACTATCACCCTCTACGACGGCAAGGGCAGGCCGGGCAAGCCCCCCAGGCCGCACACCATCCCGTTGATCCCCGAGGCTGCCCTGGCGCTGCTGGCGTGCCAGCCAGAGGGCATCTATGCAATCAGCACCGACGGCGGCAACACCCACTTGGCGGCAACCACCCTGAGCAATTGGGCAGTAGAGGCCGCAGCAGGCATTGACGGTTTCCAGACCAAGCGCATTCGCTCAGGCGTGGAAACCCTGCTGGCCAGTGGCCGCGTGAGCTCAGACATTCGAGGCCGATTGCAGTCCCATGGCATTGCCGGGGTGCAGGCCAGGCACTACGACGGTCACGACTACATGCAGGAAAAGCGCGATGCGCTGGGGCTGCTGCTGCGCCTGGTGCAAGAGCAAAGCGCCAATGTGGTGCATATCAAGACGGCTTGAATATGGCCCTTGACACCATCATCCAAACTATGGTTTCATGCACCATATGAAGGCGCAGCGCATTTTCTACGACAAGGCGCTGTTGTCCGATGGTGCGATTGTGGAAATGGTCATATGGCGCTTGCCCGCACCATCACCCGAGCGCCCGCATGGGCTGAAGTACAGCCTGTTCTATGGCCGCGATGGGCGGCGCATCGTGGGCTACGACAACGAGCGCGGCAAGGGCGACCACAAGCATATCGGCGCTGTGGAGCAGCCCTACCACTTCACCAGCGTGGAGCAGTTGGTGGCCGATTTTCTGGCTGACGTACAGCAGACCAATGGAGGTACATCATGAGCAAAGTCCAAGTGCACGTCGGCAGCCTGGCAGATATGGGCGCGCGCTTTGCTGGGGCGTGGAATCGTGCTGCGGCTGGCGAGAAGGTCAACGAGACGCACGTCACGTTCCTGGCGCTGCAATCCATGCTGGATACCCTGACGCCCAAGCGCCTGGAGCTGCTGCGCTACCTGCACCAGCATGGCGCAGACAGCGTGCGCGGCCTGGCCACGGCATTGGAGCGCGATTACAAGAACGTGCATGAGGACGTGGCCGTCCTCGAATCCGCCGGGTTGATCGTGCGCGAGGGGCGCAAGCTGGCCGCGCCATGGAGCGAGATTCAGGCGACGCTGGCGCTGGCGTGAACTTGCTCTGCGACTTTTGCGACTCTGCGACTTTTCGTCGAACACCATGCCGCGCCAGGGCGCGACGGGCCCTGCGGTTTCTGCGGTTCTGCGGTTTTTGAATCAAGCCATCGGCTATCTGAACGACTGGAAGGAAAGGGGCAGGCCATGAACACCGCACGCGACAAGAGCTTTTCCGCAACCCTGGAGCAGTCCCTGACAGACCCGGCTGAGGCCGCAGCCTACATCGATGCAGCCATGGAACTGGATGATCCTGCGGCGCTGCTGGTGGCGCTGCGCCACGTCGCCAAAGCGCACGGCATAGCTGAGGTAGCGCGGCGCGCGGACGTGGGCGACAAGGGCAATCCCACGTTGGAGACAGTCAACAAGGTATTGCATGCCGTGGGGTTGCGCCTGAGCGTTGCGCCAGTGTGAGGTTTTTTGATGGCGTGACCGTCGCCACTGTCGAAAACGACGCCCGCCTACATGGCGGGTTTTTTGTGCGCAAACGCTATATGCAGTGGTGTTTATCAGTCCAAGGCACTGCATGTAGTGTTGCAGGGCGTCGAATTAGTTTATAGAATGCCGACGCCATCCGCGGATGAATGGATGGAAACACAGTACCCGCAAAGCCCTGAGAAGGCAGAAAGGCAATGAATGCGAGCTGAAAAAATGATCCTGCCGATTGGCGATATTCGCAATCAGTACGAGCGCATATTGCGCCGTATGGCGGAAACCTACATGCGGTTTATCGAAGAGCCCCGCACAATCACCGGACGCGACCATGCACCAAGCATCACCAACGACATGCCCGAAGCTGGCGGCGGCGGCGCAAGCGCTGGCGTGACCGATGGCCCCGACGTGGCAGCTTCGGATGATGACGATGGCGGCGATGGCGACGGAGAGGACGACTGTCGGCACTCACGCTCCAAACGCAAACAACCATCACCCGGCCCTGCGCCACACAAACGCGGCAACGCCCGCACCGGCACGCGCAACGCTGCCACAAAGCCCCCTCAACCCGTTGATGCATTGCTGCTGCGACTGCCCGCAGTACTGAGCACGTTCCCTGTTTCCCGTTCCGCCTGGTTCCAAGGCGTCAAGGATGGCCGCTACCCCAAGCCGGTTCGTCTAGGCGCGCGTGCCGTGGCCTGGCGTGCGAGCGATATCCGTTCCCTCGTTGATTCTTTGGCCGTCGGCCAGTGAGGGGAACGCCATGCAGAAAATCAACGCCCATCGGGTAGGCGCAGCCCTGCCCGCTCAGAACTCTCTCGACCTGCTGCACCTGGCGCAAGCCGCAATCGCCTACGCCCAGGCTGTTGCCGTCACCGGCCACTGCAAGGACGTGCTGAAGGCCGGATTCCTGGCCTGGCGCACCGAGGCCGATAACCACGAATGCATCAAGCGCGGCAGTGTCGAATGGGCCGCCATGATGGCCGCGACCGCCGACGAATACCGGCGCCTGCGCAACGCCAAGAGCCGCGAATACCGTGCTCAGAAAAAGCTGCTGGCGCTGGCAAAGCAGTGGGAGGGCGCGCGATGACCACCAACAAAAACGCCCCGGAGCTGTCGGGCTCCAAGGGCGCTATTCACAAAACGAACAGCGCTGATTTTACCACCCTACAAGCCGCATTCGCACAACAGAAGCATCGTTTGAATCACGTCATTTCACCCGACGGCACCAGCACCTACTGGGCCGAGCGCTGGGGGCTGGTGCGCTACCTGCCCACCTTGCACGACGTGGGGCGCTTCCTGGTGCAGATTGGAGGGCGGCTGTGAGCGCAATCGAACAATTCCAACAAGCCATTGCAGGCGCTGGCCTGCCCGTGCCCGACGTGATCCACGGCGACGGCGCATTGCACCGATTCAGCACCAACGGCAAGCGCGCGGATCAATCGGGCTGGTACGTCCTTCACGACGATGGCGACATACCGGCGGGCGCTTTTGGCTGCTGGCGCAGCGGCATGCAATCGACCTGGTGCAGCAAGGACACCCAGGCAATGACCCAGGCCGAGCGCAGCGCCCACCAGCGGCGCATGCAGGCCATAGACCAGCAGCGCAAACCCGACACCGCACAGCGCCAGCAGGATGCAGCCACGGCGGCGGCAAGGCGCTGGGCGGCTGCTGTACCGGCCCCGGCGGATCATCCCTACCTGGCCGCCAAGGGCATCAAGCCCCACGGCGTGAAGGTAGAGGGCGAGGCGCTGCTGATCCCCATGCGGGACACGGCGGGCATGCTGCACAGCCTGCAAGCCATCGGCCCCGAGGGCGACAAGCGCTTTCAACCCGGCGGGCGCATCAAAGGCTGCTATCACGCCATCGGCAAGCCTGCGGGTGTGCTGGTGATAGCCGAGGGCGTGGCCACTGGTGCATCCATCCATGAGGCCACCGGGCAGGCGGTTGCCTGCGCGATGAATGCGGGCAACCTGTTGGAAGTGGCTCAGGCACTGCATGCCAAATACCCGGCGCTGCGCCTGATCCTGGCTGCTGACGATGATTGGAAAACGGACGGCAATCCGGGTATGACCAAGGCGCGCGAAGCGGCTCAGACCGTGGGCGGATTGCTGGCCGTGCCCAGCTTCGACGGCGAGCGCGGCGACAAGGAAACCGACTTCAACGACCTGCACCAGCGGGCAGGATCGGCGGCTGTGCAGGCGTGTTTTGATGCGGCTGCGCCCGTGCTGGCTGATCCTGTTTTCCCGCCATTGGAGGATGCAGGAATCGACCCTGCCACCACCGCGCCCGAGCCGCTGCGCGCACCGCTGCCACCTGGCGAGGCGTACCCCGTTGACGCGCTGGGCGACGTGCTGGGCGGCGCGGCCCGAGCTCTTCACGACGTGGTCAAGGCACCGCTGGCACTGTGCTGCCAGTCCGTGCTGGCCGCTGCCAGTCTGGCCGCGCAAGCGCATTTTGATGTGCTCTTGCCATGGGGGCAGCGCAAGCCGCTATCGCTTTTCCTGCTGACCGTGGGCGAGTCTGGCGAGCGCAAAAGCGCGGTTGACGATGTTGTTCTGGGGGCTGCAAAAGCCCATGAAAAAACCGCCATGACCGCCTATCAGGAAGACATGGAACGGCATGAAGCCGATATGGCTGCATGGGCCAAGGCCACCGAGGCGGCGCGCACCGCTGCCACCCAGGGCAAGAAGGGCACAGCCACCGCCGAGCAGATACGCGATGCGGTTGCAGCCGTCGGAGAAAAGCCTGTTGCGCCCATTGCGCCATTGCGGTTCGTGACCGACCCCACGGCTGAAGGGCTTTACAAGCTGCTGGCAATGTCGCAATCCAGCGTGGCACTTTTCAGCGACGAAGGCGGGCTACTCATTGGCGGGCATGCGCTCAATGGCGACAACTTCCTCAAGACTATCACCCGCTGGTCAAAAATGTGGGACGGGGCACCTTTTGACCGCGTGCGCGCTGGCGATGGCGTGGGCATCCTCTACGGGCGGCGCATGGCCTTGCACCAATTGGCGCAAGGGGACGTAATGGTCAAACTCTTGTCCGACCGGCTGGCGAACGGACAGGGGCTGCTGGCGCGCTGTCTGGTGGCGTGGCCCGAGTCAACCATCGGCACGCGGCACGCTGATGCATTCGAGTGGGCAGGGGCACGACCCGAGCTCAAACGCATGTTTGCCGTGCTGTCTGGCCTGTTGGAGGCCATGCCGCGCACGTCGGAGAAAAACCCGCAAGAACTCGACCCCTTGGAGCTACCGCTGTCGGCCGAGGCCGGGCGATTGGCGCTGCAAGCGGGCAACCAGTTCGAGGCATTGATGGCCGTCGGTCAAGACCTGAGCGAGCTACGCGACCGCACCGCGAAGGCGCTGGAAAACGCCTGTCGCATTGCTGGCGTGCTGGCTGCCATCGAGGGTGGCCTGAGCGCCAGCGAAATCACTGCCGACCACCTGGCGCGCGCCCTGGTGCTGGTTCAGTGGTATCTGGCCGAGGCGCTGCGCATTCGTGGCGCGGCGGCTGTACCGCTGTCTGTGCAGGATGCCGAGGCGCTGTCGAACTGGCTACACGCGCGTGGCATGCGCCAGTTTGCAACCACGGGCATCCTCAAGAGCGGCCCGGCCCAATTGCGCAACAAGGCCAGATTGACGGCAGCGATTGAGCAGCTTGTCGAAGCGGGCTACATCACCGCATGCCCGGCTGGCACGGAGATAGACGGCGTGAAGGTGCGCAAGGCGTGGGAGGTTCATCACCATGTGGTTTGACCCTCAAACCCTACTGGCGCGCTCTTACCCCCCTGCGGTTTCTGCGGTTCCTGCGGTTTTTGATGATGGGCACGGGGCGAAAACCGCAGAACCGCAAAAACCGCAGCCCCCTACAGCCTGCGGGCTGCATCCAAAAGTCGCAGAGTCGCAAAAGTCGCAGCATGCCGCGAACGACCCAGCCCCCGACCGTGCCCGCTGGTGCTGGCTGCATAGCAGCGCTTGGAACACCAGCGAGATAGAGCTGTTCAACCGGCGCGCGGCGCTGTTCGTGCGACGTGGTGCTGACGATGCCGTGGCCGAGCGCCTGGCCGATAGGCTGGTGCAGCGTGACCGTGAAGCCGACGATATGCGCACCTGCATGGAGTGTCGGCACCTGCAAGGCAATGCGCCCTGGCGCTGCGGCAATTGGCAAGTGGCTGGGGTTGCAATTCGTGCTGGCGATGCGGGGCTGGCGCGCGAGCTGGCAACCACCATGCAGCGCTGCCCAGGCTTTGCTGCTGCGGCATTGCCAGCGACTGTACCGCCATTCGTGGCCGCGCCAGTAGATCCACAAGCGGCACCTGAGCGAGTGCAGCCCCAGGGGCCCGACCGTTCGCCTGCTGCGCCATGGCGGGAGCTTGATCGGGCCTACCTGGCGCACCACGCCGAATGCACCGCCTGCCAGTGTGCAGGCCGGGGCTACGGGCGGCGCTGTGACGTCGGTGCACCGCTGTGGGCGGCCTACCTGGCCGAGTCCTCTATCTGACAACTGCTGTCAGACACAAGACACAAGACCTGATCGAAAAGGAAATCGACGATGGCGAAAGCAAAGCAAGGGCTGATCCGGGGCATGGGCACCCACCGGCGCACCGAGGGCGATTACATGGCCGCGCTGCTGGATACCGTGACCCTGGATGATTGGCGCGACGTGGTGGCCGGGGCGCTGCAACTTGCCAAAGGCGGCGATGCCCAGGCGCGCGCCTGGCTGGCGCAGTACCTGGTAGGCAAGGCATCGGCCAGTGCGCCCACGGCGTTGACGGTGCAGGTCAACCAATGGAGCGGCAAAGACCCATTGGCCGAGCGCCTGGCACGCCCGCTGATCAACCAAGAGAAATTCCCGCTACTGGCTGGCAGCGAGGCACGCGAGGCCGACATTCAGGACGCCATCGCGCAAGAGCTGGTGCGCAAGTTGCCGATACCGGAAACCACTGCGAAGCCAGTCCCGGCGCGGGTTCGTGGTGATTCTGGCGACGAAGCGGTAACCAAACTTCCCTGATCTTTTGGGAAAAATTTTGCGCGTGAAAGGAAACCAGCATGGGCGGTTTTGGCAGTGGGCGGCAGGGCGGCAAGGACTGCACCGGGGATATGCGGCAGGTTGACGTGCGACGCTTGCACCGCGATGGCGACCTGAAACCGGGCATGGCGTACAACCGGCAGTGGACACGCAACGGGGAGGTCATTTCCAGCATTGGTATGTCGGTGCAGGCGGAGCACGTCACGTTCATCTACCGGCACCAGACAAGGGGCGGGCCATGGCAAGACGTGCATTGCACAGCATGGCTGGATCGCACGCCCTGCACCTATGGCGGCACTCGCGCATGGTGGCTGTGCCCCACCTGCGGCAAGCGCTGCGCCATCCTCTACATCGGCAAGACACCGGCATGCAGGCACTGCTACCGCCTGGCCTACCGCAGCGAGCGCGAAACCACCAGCGACCGGGCGACGCGGCAGGTCAACAAGCTACGGGATCGATTGGACTGGGAGCCGGGGTTTCTCAACGGCAACGGGATCAAACCCAAGGGCATGCACTGGCGCACGTTCGAACGCTTGCGGGCGCGCCATGATGCGCATATGCGCGCAGCACTCGCCGGGATAAGCGCCAAGCTGGGGCTGATAAACGCCAAGCTGGCGACCATCAAGCGGCGCTGAGGCCGGGCGGGAGTCACGACGCGAGCGGGCGGCGTTGATCTACAAGACCACCACCAGCACCCGGCCCTGAGCCGGGTTTCTTTTTGCGTGCTGGGGCTGCTGCTGACGCTAAAAGGCCGCGCCAAGGCCATCGGCACGCCTACAGCCATCGCAAACCAACGATACCCGTACAGTCTGATTACGTGGTAGAAACGCGATATAGGCCAACAGAACGGACTATCGACGGTAGATTGTTGCTACACCTTTTCATCGCCTACTGCATCAAGCTGGCCGCGACAAGTTCCATTGCGCGATGGCTACGCGTGCTGACGTGCTGCTGGCGCTGGCGCTGGTGCCGGGAGGGGGGGGGTCCAAACGCTGGCAGGTGGCGATGGGGTGACGGCCCGGTTCATCGAATTTTCACGACCGCGAAAAATGAAAATCAGGGGCGGCCCACCAAGCCGCCAAGATGTTCATCCAGCCCAAAACCGTCACCAGACTGTCACCAAGAAAAAAGCGCGCTATCGTTTAAATAGCGCGCTTTCCTTGTGTGGCTTGGTAGGACGTACAAGATTCGAACTTGTGACCAACGGATTAAAAGTCCGCTGCTCTACCAACTGAGCTAACGTCCCACGTTTACTGCATCGCCGCAGCAAAGTCGAGCATTATAGCGTGAATTTTTAAGCACCCGACGAAAGGCTGTCCAGCACCCAACCCGCGGCACATTGGCCAAAGGTGGCGGTGACGGCCACGCTGGAGCCGTAGCCGTGGCAGTTCAACGAGCCGTCGCCCTCCTCCATCGCACAGGAGGCATGCGGCGGGGCGACGGATTCGCGGCTGAAGACGCAGGCCACGCCGATGCGCTTGGCGTCGCGGGCGGCGCCATGTTCGCGCCGCAGGCGGTAGCGCAGCTGGGCCAGCAGGGGGTCGTGCGTGGTGTGGGCCAGGTCGTCCACGTCCACCTTGTGCGCCAGGCGCTTGCCGCCGGCGGCACCCACGGTGATGAACGGCGTGCGCGTCTGCATGGCCCAGGCGGCCATGGCGGTCTTGGCGCGCACTTGGTCACAGGCGTCGATGACCGCCTGCACGGGTGCCGGCAGGATGGCCGGCCAGTTCGCTGGTTCGACGAATTCTTCGATGCAATCGACCTGGCAATCGGGGTTGATGAGCGCAATGCGCTCGGCCATGGCGCGCACCTTGGCCTGGCCCAGGGTGGTGCTCAGGGCGTGGATCTGGCGGTTGACGTTGGACTCGGCCACATGATCCATGTCGACCAGGGTCAGGCGCCCTACGCCGCTGCGTGCCAGGGCTTCGGCGGCCCAGGAGCCCACGCCGCCGATGCCGATGACGGCGACATGGGCGGCGCGTATGCGCTCGGCGCCGGCCACGCCGTACAGGCGCTGCAGGCCGCCAAAGCGACGCTGCGGGTCGGCGGCCGGCTCTTGCGCTTGCGCGCTCACTTCAGGCGCGCCAGGCGTTCCTTGGCGGCGGCTGCGGCTTCGGACTGCGGGTATACGCGCAGCAGGTCTTCCAGCGTCTTGCGCGCGGCCTTGGTGTCCTTGAGCTCGATCTGGCAGTTGGCAATCGACAGCGCCGCCTCGGGCGCGCGCGCATGGTCGGGTGCGGCCGCCAGCAGGTTCTTGAAGTTGTTGATGGCTTCCTTGTAGTCACGCGTGGCGTATTGCGCATTACCCAGCCAAAAGCGTGCCGACGGCACGTAGCCGGACTGCGGATATTGGCGCACGAAGCTGCCGAATGCCGTCACCGCCTCGGGGAACTTACCCGAGCGGAACACGGCCAGCGCGGCCTCGAAGTCACGCTTTTCCGCCGGATCGGCGCGGAATTCGCGCCCATCCACGGTAACGGCCGCGGGTTCGAACTTGCGCAGGCGCTCGTCCACGCCCTGGGCCATGTCCTTTTGCCGACGCTGCAGTTCGGCCACATCGCGCTGCAGCTGTTCGTTTTGGCCGCGCAGGGCGGCCTGCTCGGTGCGCAGCGCCTCGATCTGCGCCTGCAGGTCAAGCAGGCTGCGGCGCAGCTGCGAGGACTCTTCGCTGGCGCGCTCGCCGGCGCGCTGGTTGGACTGCTGCAGGGTGTCAAAGCGCTGGCGCAGCTCAAGAATGGCGCGGCGCGCCTCGTCGTCGTCAAACAGCGCCGCCTGACTGGGCAGGCCCCAGGTGGCCATGGCGGCCAGCATTGCCGCCGCCAGCGCGCGCGAACGCGGTGCAAGAGACATGCGCGTAGCCATCAGCGGTACGACAGTTCAACGCGGCGGTTTTGCGCGAAGGCGCTTTCGTTGTTGCCCTGCACGGCGGGCTTTTCCTTGCCGTAGCTCACGGCCTCCATCTGCGCGTCGGGCACGCCCAGCAGGGCCAGCGCACGGCGCACGGCCTCGGCGCGCTTTTGGCCCAGGGCCAGGTTGTATTCGCGGCCGCCGCGTTCGTCGGTATGGCCCTCCAGCATCACCTTGCGTGCCGACGAGGCCTTCAGGTAGCGCGCATGGGCTTCGAGCAGCGATTGGAACTCGGGCTTGACGGTGTAGCTGTCGAAGTCGAAGTAGATGATGCGCGCCACGCCCACTGGGCCGCCAGCGTCACGGTTGGACTGGGTCAGGTCCACCGGCGCCACGCCGCTTTGCCCCGCGCCGCCGGCACCGGCGCCGCCCGTGGTGGAGGTGGCGCCCTTGTCCTCGACCGGGACATCGTCCAGCTTCACGCCGGAGCTGCAGCCAGCCATCAGGGCGGCAATGGTGAGGGCGATGGAGATACGCTTGAATTGAGTTGACTTCATGGTGTCGTGCTGAAAAAAACAGGTGTTTGAGAGGCTGGAAATTTGCTTACTTCTGGAATGGGCCCCAGTCGGGCTCGCGGATGTCGCCACCCTGCCCCGCCAGGCGGGCCTTGATCTTGCCGTCGAGCGTGGTGGTCATCAGTGCCTCGCGGCCTTGCTGCTGCGTGGCATACAGGATCAGGCGGCTGTTGGGCGCAAAGCTCGGGCTTTCGTCGGCGGTGGTGTCGGTGATCGAGTTCACCGTGCCCGACTTCAAGTCCATGACCTGCAGCTTGAAGGCCCCGCCTATGCGCGAGATGTAGGCCAGCCACTGGCCGTCGGGGCTGATGGCCGGCGAAATGTTGTAGGAGCCGTTGAACGTGACGCGCTCGGCGTTGCCGCCGCTGGTGCCCACGCGGTAGATCTGCGGCGAGCCGCCACGGTCGCTGACGAAGTAGATGCTGCGCCCGTCGCTGGCGAAGGCCGGCTCGGTGTCGATGCCGGCGCTTTGCATCAGGCGACGCGGCTCGCCGCCATTGGCGTCGATGGTGTACAGCTGCGAGCCGCCGTCGCGGCTCAGCGTGACGGCCAGCGTGCGCCCGTCGGGCGACCAGGCCGGGGCGCTGTTGGAACCGCGGAAGTTGGCGATCAGCCGGCGCTTGCCCGTGGCCACGTCGTGCACATAGACCACCGGCTTGCGCGACTCGAACGACACATAGGCCAGCTGCGCGCCGGTGGGCGACCAGGCCGGGGAGATGATGGGCTCGGGGCTGGACAGCGCCGACTGGGCATTCTCGCCATCGGCATCGGCCACCCACAGGCTGTAGCGCGCGCCCACCTTGGTGACGTAGGCAATGCGCGTGGAGAACACGCCGCGCTCGCCGGTGAGCTTTTCGTAGATGAAGTCGGCGATGCGGTGCGCCACCAGGCGCAGGTCGGCCTGGGTGACGACGAAGCTCTGGCCACCCAGATCCTGGCCCTTGACCACGTCCCACAGGCGAAAGCGCACGTCGTAGCGGCCATCGGCCAGGCGCGTGACGCTGCCGGTGTTCAGGGCATCGGCCTTGCGCTGGCGCCACTGCGACAGGTCGGGACGCGAGGTCTCATCCAGCGCCACGCCCGAGGCATCCACGCCCACGAAACGGCCGCTGCGCTCCAGGTCGGCCTGGACGATGGCGGAAATCTTCTGCGGCGACTGCGCCTCGCCGCGCAGCGGCGCGATGGCAATGGGCAGCTGCGTCAGGCCAACGCCGGTGATCTCGACGCGAAACTGGGCCAACGCCGGAAGGCTTGTGCCGGCGGCCAGCGCCGCGACAGCCTGGCGGCGCGAGATGAGGGATGAGAGTTGCGGCAGGGCCGCGCAAGCGGATGGGGAGGCGAAGGTACGGTCAAAAGTCATTGGCAAGCGATGAATAGTTTTGCGCCGGTCAACAGAACCTGTCATGTTACACATAGCATAGCGCGCCATGTCACAAACTGTGCTGCTGCGTAGAATCCGCCCCTCATGCAAGAATCGAATCATAGCGCGCCCAAGCCCGCCCCGCCGCCAACTCTGTCGCTGATGGCCAGGCTGCGGCGCCTGCACGCATACTTTGGTTACCAGCGCCTGGCCTGGGCCATGGCCTTGCTGGCCACCGTGGTGGCCGCCATCACCGAACCCTTGATACCGGCGCTGCTCAAACCCTTGCTCGATCAGGGCTTCACTGAGGGATCACTGAATCTGTGGATGGTTCCCGCGGCCATCATCGGCGTGTTCCTGGTGCGCGGCCTGGCACAGTTCACGGGCCAGTACGCGCTCAGCCGCATTGCCAACGAGGGCATGCTGCGCCTGCGCACGGCGTTGTTCGAGCGGCTGCTGGCGGCCGACATGGGGCTGTTTCACAGGCAGTCGGCCAGCACTCTGTCGAACACCGTGGTGTATGAGGTGCAGACCGGCTTTACCTCGCTGGTGCAGGCGCTGATCGGCGTGTCGCGCGACGGCTTCACGCTGGTGGCGCTGCTGGCCTACCTGATCTACCTGAACTGGCAGCTGACGCTCATCGTCGCCGTGCTGGTACCGGGCGTGGCCTGGATCATGAAGACCCTGTCGCGGCGTCTGTACAAGATCACCAAGAGCAGCCAGCAGGCCACCGATGACCTGGCCTATGTGGTCGAGGAAAACGTGCTCGCGCATCGCATGGTGCGCCTGCACGGCGCGCAGGCCGAGCAGGCCGAGCGCTTCAACGGCCTGAGCCAGCGGCTGCGGCACCTGGCCATCAAGTCCACAATAGCCTCGGCGGCGATGACGCCCACCACCCAGCTGCTGGCCGCAGGCGCGCTGTCGGCCGTGATCTGCATCGCGCTGTGGCAAAGCCACGGTCATGGCGCCAAGGATATATCGGTGGGCGGCTTTGCCTCCTTCATCGCCGCCATGCTGATGCTGATCGCGCCCATACGCCGCATGGCCGACGTGGCCAACCCCATCACACGCGGCGTGGCGGCGCTGGAGCGTGGCCTGCTGCTGCTCAGCGAGGCGCCGGCCGAAACCGGCGGCACGCACGGCGTGGCCCATGCCCAGGGCGCCATCAGCCTGCGCGGCGTGAGTGTGCGCTTTGACACCGAGCATGCCCCGGCCCTGAGCGGCGTGAGCCTGGACATCAGCCCCGGCGAGGTGGTGGCCCTGGTCGGCCCCTCCGGCGCGGGCAAGACCACCCTGGTGAACCTGCTGCCGCGCTTTGTGGCTGCCAGCAGCGGCCAGGTGCTGGTCGACGGCGTGGCAGTGCAGGACTGGAGCCTGCAGTCGCTGCGCAGCCAGTTCGCCATGGTCAGCCAGGACGTGGTCATGTTCAACGACAGCATTGCCGCCAACGTGGCCCTGGGCGCGGCCGTGGACGAGCAGCGCGTGCAGCATTGCCTGGCCGCCGCCAACCTGGCCGAGCATGTGGCCGCCCTGCCCCAGGGCATGCGCACCGTCGTCGGGCACAACGCCACGCAGCTGTCGGGCGGCCAGCGCCAGCGCCTGGCGATTGCGCGCGCGCTCTACAAGGACGCGCCCATCCTCATCCTGGACGAGGCCACGTCGGCCCTGGACACCGAGTCCGAGCGCCTGGTGCAGGACGCCCTGCAACGCCTGATGCGCGGGCGCACCACCCTGGTCATCGCCCACCGCCTGTCCACCATCGAGCATGCCGATCGCGTGGTGGTGATGGAGCGTGGCCAGATCGTGGAGCAAGGCACGCACGCCGAACTGGTGGCCGCCGGCGGGCTGTTTGCGCGCCTGCAGGCGCATACCTCATGAAACAAAACGATAGCTGCAAGCGCTTATTCCATAAGCGTTAGCAGTCAATGACACCTGTCTGGGTACCTATCTCAGATCAGGTCTCCGGCCCTCACCCCCACCCGCTCCCAGAGGGAGAGGGCTGGGGAGAGGGGGCAGGCAAGGCCTTGCTCCCAGACTCCCCCTCTCCCCCGGCCCCTCTCCCGCGAGGGGAGAGGGGAGGAGGGTTCAGCGCAGGGACTTGTGTAGATACCCATGCTCAGAGGGAGAAGGAGTAAAACCAGCGCCACCGACCACCCTCGCCCCTTTGGGCAGAGGGAGGGGTGAGGGGCTTCTGCGACAGTACATGGTTAAGCAAATACTCAAACCATCAGGCGATGCGTGCGATGCAGGAACCCGCCGCCTGGTAGCTGCCCGCTGCGGCCTGCAGCGTGATGCGGCCGGCGCGGTGCGCCGTTACCTGCATTTCCATCTTCATGGCCTCCATCACGGCGATCACGTCGCCGGCCTGCACGGCGTCGCCGTCGGCCACCTTCCAGGCGTGCAGGTTGCCGGCTATGGGAGCCGTCACGGCAGCTTCATCCGCGGGTGCCTGGTCTGCAGGCGCCGCGGCGGATGCGCCGCGGGCCGAGGCCAGGCCCTGCAGCAGTGCCGCTGGCAGTCCCAGTTGCGCGCGGCGGCCGTCGATCTCGATGGCGCAGCGCACCAGGCTGGTGTCGGGCAAGGGCTCGGCGCGCATGGCCGCCGCCAGGTCGCCCGCAAAGTCCGTCTCTATCCAGCGCGTGTGCACCTTGAAGCCATCGGCGCCGACGAAGTCGGCATGCTCCATCACGGCGCGGTGGAACGGCAGCACGCTGGCCACGCCCTCGATCTGGAATTCTTTCAGCGCCCGGCGCGCGCGTGCCATAGCCTGCGCGCGCGTGCTGCCGGTGACGATGAGCTTGGCCATCAGCGAGTCGAAAGTGCCGGGTACCGTGGAGCCCGCCTGCACGCCTGAGTCCACGCGCACGCCGGGGCCGCTGGGCGCATCAAAGCGCTGCACAGGCCCGGGCGTGGGCAGAAAGCCGCGGCCCACGTCCTCGGCGTTGATGCGGAACTCGATGGCATGGCCCAGCGGCGCGGGCGTCTCGGTGATGGACAGCGGCAGGCCGTCGGCCACGCGCAGTTGCTCCAGCACCAGATCCAGGCCGGTGGTCTGCTCGGTCACCGGGTGCTCGACCTGCAGGCGCGTGTTCACCTCCAAAAACGATATGGCGCCGCTGCCCGACAGCAAAAACTCCACCGTGCCCGCGCTCTCGTAGCCCACCTCGGCGCAGATGTCGTGCGCGGCCTGGTGGATGCGCGCGCGCTGTGCGTCGGTCAAAAACGGGGCGGGCGCCTCCTCCACCAGTTTTTGGTTGCGCCGCTGCAGCGAGCAGTCGCGCGTGCCCAGCACCACC
>JAFEES010000565.1 GCA_018240995.1 Pseudomonadota bacterium
GCCGGCCTGGGCGCGGGCGCGGGCAACACGCCCATGGAGGTGCTGGTCGCCGTGCTGGATCGCATGAACATCTCCACCGGGGTGGACGTGTGGAAGATCCAGGACGTGGCCGAAGACCTGGTGGTGCCGCTGATGGACTTCCCCATCCGCATCGACCGTGACGCGCTGACCCTGGGCTATGCCGGGGTGTACGGCAGCTTTTTGCTGTTCGCCAAGCGCGCTGAGCAGAAGTACGGCGTGCCGGCGCGCGAGATCCTGCTGGAGCTGGGCCGGCGCGGCATGGTCGGCGGGCAGGAGGACATGATCGAGGACACGGCCATCACCATGGCGCGTGCCCGCAAGGCGGCATAAGGAGGACACACCATGGCACTGAGCAAACAAACCATAGCCCAACTGGCCGAGCACCTGGAAAGCTGCCAGCTGCAGGTACGCGACACGCCCAAGATCACCGACGAGCACCCCGAGATGGACTGGGACGATGCCTACGCCGTGCAGGACGCCATACTCGCGCGCAAGCTGGCGCGCGGCGCCAGGTTGGTGGGCCTGAAGGCGGGGCTGACCTCGCACGCCAAGATGCAGCAGATGGGCGTCACGGCGCCGGTGTTCGGCTTCCTGGTCGACGAGTTCAGCGTGGCCGAGGGCGCGGCGGTGAAGGCCGGCGAGCTGATCCAACCCAAGGTCGAGCCCGAGATCGCCTTCGTGCTGAAACACCCGCTCAAGGGCCCGGGCTGCCACATCGGCGCGGTGCTGGCGGCGACCGACTTCGTGCTGCCCGGCATCGAGGTCATCGACAGCCGCTACCGCGACTTCAAGTTCGACCTGAAGAGCGTGGTGGCCGACAACACCTCGGCCTCACGCTTCGTCGTCGGCGGGCGGCCAATGCGGGTGCAGGACGTGGACCTGCGCACCGTGGGCCTGGTGCTGGAGAAGAACGGCCAGCCCGTGGCCCTGGGCGCGGGCGCCGCGGTGCTGGGGCATCCAGCGGCGGCGGTGGCGGCGCTGGCCAACCACCTGGGCGCGCGCGGGCAGGAGATTCCGACGGGCACGCTGATCCTGTCGGGCGGCGCCACCGAGGCCGTGTCGGTGCAGGCGGGTGATGCCGTGGCGCTACGCGTGCAGGGCATGGGCAGCGTGGGCTTGCGTTTCACCTGACGCCCCGGCGGGCGTCGCCCCTGGTGGCGCCGCGCGCATCCATCTTCCGCATGGCGTTGGTGCGCTCAAAAACACCCATGGTCGCGCCCGTATGCTCGGCCATCAGGGCGAGTGCCTTGTCCACATCCCGATCCAACACGGCATGCAATAGCTCTGTATGGTGTTCCGGGCCCAGCGCATCGCGCAGCGCCTCGCGCGCGCGCCGGCTTTCTGGGCTATTGCCCTCAAGGGCCGGCAGGATGGCCAGCACCCGGTGGTGGCGCATCAGCTGCTCGGCGATCTGCGCCTGGAATCGCAGCAACCACTTGGACACCGCCGCCTGCAGCAGTGCCTTGTGAAACGCCTCATGCATCTGCTCCCAGTGCGCCAGCGTTTCCTCGGAGCGGTCGTCCACCGGCAGGGTGCAGCGGATCAGGCGGTGATGGGCCGCGACAAGCGCCGCCTCCCACTCGGCATCGCCGTGTTCCATGGCCTCCTTGAGCAGCGGTAGCTCGATGGCCTGGCGCGCCCGGCGCAGGTCGTCGAGTTCCCCACTCGACACCGGCGCCACCGAGAAACCGCGGTTGCGCTGGTAGACCACCAGGCGCTCGGCCTCCAGCCGTGCCAAGGCCTCGCGCACGGGCGTCCAGCTCAAACCATAGGCCTTGTTGAGCGCGGTGGGCCGCAGCGCCATGTCGGCAGGCAGGCGCGCCGCCAGTATCTCCTGGCGCAACAGCTGGTATGCCGCATCGGTTTTTGAATCGCCGTTGTCGTTGGAATACATAAAAAGCCCCTTGGTTCAGGGAAACTACCAAGATGTATACCAAACATCATGATTAATATTTCCACACGCAAACTATATATAGTTTTGCGCAGATCGCGCAAGCTGCTCTTCCCCTAGCCGACAGCTCGCTTGACCCGCACCAACTGGAGACGACCATGACCCCATTCGCCCGCCTTACCTTGCGCAAACTGCTGCTCGCCAGCGCCAGCGCGGCCCTTGCCGGCAGCGCCCTTGCCGCAGACCCCATCAAGATCGGCATTGCCAACTTTGGCGACCACCCGCAACTCAACGATGCCGTGACCGGCTTCAAGAAGGGCATGGCCGCATCCGGCTATGTCGAGGGCAAGGACGTGGTGTATGAGCTCAGCCACACCAACTTCGACACCACACTGCTGCCGCAGATGATCGCCAAGCTGCAGGCCAGCAAGCCCAAGCTGATCTACACCCTGACCACCCCGGTGAGCCAGGTGGCCAAGAAGGCGCTGGCGGGCTCCGGCATTCCGGTGGTCTTCGGTGTCGTCACCGACCCGGTGGCGGCCAAGCTCACGCCATCCTGGGACAAGGGCGACACCGGCATCACCGGCGCCTCCGACCTGCAGGACATGGGCGCCGTGATGCAGTTTGCACACAAGCTGGTGCCCGCCTCCAAGAGCTTCGGCATGCCCTACAACCCGGGCGAGGCGAACGACGTGGCGCTGCTGGACAAGGTCAAGGCCGCCGGTGCCGCCAATGGCTACAGCGTGGTCGCGGTCGGCGTGGACAACGCCAACGACATCCAGCAGCGCATCACCTCGTTCAAGGGCAAGGCGGACGTGATCTACAACCCGACCTCCAACCTGCTGCAGCCTGCCACGCCGGCCGTCTCTGCCGCCGCGCGCCAGATCGGCGTGCCG
The DNA here is from genome assembly GCA_018240995.1 of Pseudomonadota bacterium. Classification (GTDB taxonomy): domain Bacteria; phylum Pseudomonadota; class Gammaproteobacteria; order Burkholderiales; family Burkholderiaceae_C; genus Alicycliphilus. The sequence continues at coordinate 2,809 of JAFEES010000565.1, forward strand.
CTGATGGGCGCCGACCCCGAGCCGGTGCACAAGGGGCTGGTGGTGGCCGCCGTGGCCGTCAAGTTCGAGAAGGTGGGCGAGAACGCGGGCCAGATCGCCGCGCGCATCCTCAAGGGCGAAGACCCGCGCAACATCGCCCCCAGCCGCCCGACGTTGGCCGACCACGAGACGGTGGTCTCGCGCAAGGCGCTGAAGGCCTTTGGCATGACGGAAACGCCCGCAGTGGCCGCGTGCAACTGCGTGATCGACTGATCTCCTGAGCCCGTTTGTTGAACCTAGCAGCCACCCTGGCGACGCGCGGCCCGCGCCGCCAGCGGCTGAGGAGATCTCCCATGTTGGAAGTGCGTGACGCCCACAAGGTGTTCTACCGTGGCAAGGCAGACGAAAAAGTCGCCCTCAACCACCTCAATCTCAAGCTCAATAGCGGTGAGTTCGGCATCATCATCGGCTCCAACGGCGCCGGCAAGAGCACCATGCTCAACGCCATCAGCGGCGCGCTGTCGCTGGACAGCGGCAGTGTCGCCATCGGCGGCGAAGACGTGACCCAGCTGCCCGTGCACCTGCGCGCGGCGCGCGTCACGCGGGTCTTCCAGGACCCGATGAAGGGCACGGCGGCGAGCATGACCATCGCCGAGAACATGCTGCTGGCCGAGCTGCGCGACCAAAGGCGCACCCTGCGCCCCGGCCTCACCGCGGCGCGGCGCGAGCTCTACCGCGAGCGCCTTTCCACACTCAAGCTCGGCCTGGAAGACCGCCTGGACGCGCGCGTCGACCTGCTCTCCGGCGGCCAGCGCCAGTCGCTGTCGCTAGTGATGGCGGTGAGCACCTCGCCGCAGCTGCTGCTGCTGGACGAACACACCGCCGCGCTGGATCCGCGCACCGCCGACCTGGTGATGGCCGCCACCGTGCGCGCCGTCGAGGCCTTCAAGCTCACGGTGCTGATGGTGACGCACAACATGCAGCACGCCATCGACTACGGCCACCGCGTCTTCATGCTCGACGCCGGCCGCGTGAAGCTGGAAATCGGCCCCGACGAAAAGCGCGGCATCACCGTGCCCGACCTGATCGCGCATTTCTCCACCAAGACCGACCGCATGCTGCTGGCGAACTGACCATGATCGACTTTCTGCAAACCACCCTCTCGACCTTTTCCCAGCTCATCCCGGTGACGCTGGCGCAAAGCCTGATCATGGGCTTCGTGGTGCTGGGCATCATGCTGCCGTTTCGCGTGCTGAGCTTTCCCGACCTGACCAGCGAGGGCGCCTTCCCGCTCGGCGGCTGCGTCGCCTCGGTGCTGATTGCCGCCGGGGCCAACCCCTGGCTGGCCGTGGTCATGGCCATTGCCGCCGGCTTTCTCGCCGGCTGCTGCACGGCCTACATCCACCTGCGCTTTCGCATCCATACGCTGCTGGCCGGCATCCTGATGACGACCATGCTCTACAGCATCAACCTGCGCATCATGGGCCGCTCCAACGTCTCGCTGTTTGGCTCGGACAGCATTCTGGACACCATCGCGGTCGCAGGCTCGGGATCGGCGTTCAACAAGATCGCCCTGGTCGGCCTGGTGCTGGCGCTGGTGTTCTTCGCGCTGAACTACTTCTTCAAGACCGAGAAGGGCACGGCCATGCGCGCCGTGGGCGCCAACCCGGACATGTCCGAGGCGCAGGGCATCAACGTCTGGACGGCGACCATCGTCGGCATCGGCCTGGCCGGCGGCCTGTCGGCCCTGGCCGGTGCGCTGATGGTGCAGTCACAGGGCTTTGGCGACATCAACATGGGCCTGGGCGTGCTGATCAACGGCCTGGCGGCGCTGATGATTGGCGAGGCCATCATCGGCAACGGCAACGTGCTGCGCCAGCTGCTGGCACCCATAGTCGGCGCGGTGGTGTACTACCAGCTGATCTCGCTGTGCCTGGCGGCCAACATGCCGCCGCCCGACCTGAAGCTGGCCACCGGCCTGTTCGTGCTGCTGATGCTGGCCCTGCCCACCCTGCGCCGCGGGCGCGGCACCAGCGGCGCCACGGCGCGCGAGACCATTCGCGAACGGCCCAGCACCACCTGACACCCCCTCTTCGATCACCCTGGGCCGCACAGCACTGCGGCCACCCTCACCCTCTGGAAGCACTATGACGACGAAACAATGGACCCTGGCGGCATGCCAGGAAATGGATGCGCGCGACCCCCTGGCGCCGCTGCGCGAACAATTCGATCTGCCGCAGGGCGTGATCTACCTGGACGGCAACTCGCTCGGCGCGGCACCCAAGGCCTCGCTGGCGCGCGCCCGGGATGTCATCACCCAGGAATGGGGCGTGGGCCTGATCCGCAGCTGGAACACCGCCGGCTGGTTCGACCTGCCGCGCCGCCTGGGCGACAAGCTGGCGCGCCTAGTGGGTGCCCGGGACAACGAGGTGGTCGTCACCGACACCACCTCGACCAACCTGTTCAAGCTCATGGCCGCCGCCCTGCGCCAGCAGCAGGACAAGGCGCCGGGGCGGCGCGTGATCGTCTCCGAGCGCAACAACTTCCCCACCGACCTGTACATGACGCAGGGCCTGATCGAGCTGCTGCAGTCCTTCGGCGGCGCGCAATACGAACTCAGGCTGATCGACGGCCCGCAGGACATTGACGCGGCACTGACCGATGAGGTGGCGGTGCTGCTGCTCACGCACGTGAACTACCAGACCGGCTACATGTACGACATGGCCGACGTCACCGCCCGCGCGCATGCCAAGGGCGCGGTGACCGTCTGGGACCTGTGCCACTCGGCCGGCGCGGTGCCCGTGGACTTGAATGGCTCGGGCGCCGACTACGCCGTGGGCTGCACCTACAAGTATCTCAACGGCGGGCCGGGCGCACCTGCCTTCCTGTGGGTTCACCCGCGCCACCAGGAGAGCTTCTGGCAGCCGCTGTCGGGCTGGTGGGGCCATGCGCGCCCGTTTGCCATGGAGCCGCAGTACGACCCGCACGCCGGCATCAAGCGCTACCTGTGCGGCACCCAGGCCATCACCTCGCTGGCGATGGTGGAAAGCGGCCTGGACACCTTCGCCGCCACCGACATGCAGCAGCTGCGCGCCAAGTCGCTGCAGCTCACCACGCTGTTCATGGAGCTGGTGACGCAGGAATGCGGCGAGTTCGGCCTGGTGCTCAACACCCCGGTGGACACCAGGTACCGCGGCAGCCAGGTCGGCTACGAGCACCCGCAGGGCTTTGCCGTGGTGCAGGCGCTGATCGCGCGCGGCGTGATTCCCGACTATCGCGAGCCGCAGATCATGCGCTTCGGCTTCACGCCCCTGTACATCCGCTTCGAGGATGTGTGGCATGCCGTGGCCACGCTCAAGCAAATCCTGCAGACCCGCGAATGGGATCAGCCGCAGTTTCACCGCCGCGGCACGGTGACCTGAAGGGCCCACCAACACGCCGCCGCGCCCGGCCCGCCGCGCCCGCGGCGCGAGCGCGTGACCACGGCGCGCACGCCAGAGCAGAAACCATGACCACGGAGGCATCGCCCAGCAGAAAACCATCCATCCGACCCACCATGAATGAAGAGAACCAAGGAGATACCCATGAACAAAAAGTACCTGACAGCCATCTTGTTAGTCGCCGGTGGCGCGGCACATGCACAAACCGAGGTCAAGCTCTCGGGCTTTGTGGACCTGAATCTTGAATACCTGAAGGACTCCAGCCCCAAGGGCACGCTCAAGCGCATCAGCAGCGGGGGCCTGAACAACTCGCGCTTCAACATCAGCGGCAGCGAAGACCTGGGCAACGGCGGCAAGGCGTTTTTCACTATCGAGCCCATGTTCTCCGCCGATACCGGCGCGCTGGACTCGCAGTTCCGCCAGTCATTCGTAGGCCTGCGCGGCGGCTGGGGCGATGTCAGCCTGGGGCGCCAATTCACGCCGTCGTTCTGGGTGGCGGGCTATGCCGACCCCAACTGGGCATCGGCCTACAGCATGGTCAACAGCATGGTGTTCTTCTATGCGCCCTACCGTGTCGACAACTCCATCCAGTACAAGACCCCCAGCTTCAACGGCTTGTCGGGCCGCTTCATGTACAGCTTTGGCAAGGAAGACACCACCAAGGCCGGACGCTTCATCAGCACCGCGGTGGAGTACCGCAACGGCCCATTGTTCGTCGGCTTCGCTAGCGAAAAGGCCTACACGCGCGACATCAAGAACAGCGCGCAAATCAACGATTCGCGCGACAACTACCTGTCGGCCGTGTACCGCATCGGCGGCGTCGAGCCGACCTTCATCTACCACACCTACAACGGCTACTACGCCTACCCACCGTATGTGGGCTTCACCTCCAAGGGCTGGGACGCCCAGCTGGGCGTGCGCTGGAACATCGACGGGCGCCATCGCGTGCATGCCAGCTTCGTGCACCGCAGCGATGACAACAACAAGGCCATCGGCACGGCCAACGGCCTGACCGCCGGCTACATCTACGGCCTGTCCAAGCGCACGGATCTGTACGTGCTGGCCTCCCATGTGCAAAACAAGAAGGGCGTCAGCGTCGCCTACCCCGTCACCTGGAGTGCCAACCCCGCGTCGGGCCAGAACCCCACGGGCGTGGCCATTGGCATTCGCCACGCTTTTTAGGCGCCAGGCCCTGCCTTGTCCCGGCCTCAAGGTGCCGCTGCGGCGCAGGGCAGGGACACCGCCGGCGCTGCCCGGCCATGGCCTGACGTGGCTTTTTTGTATTTGACCCAAGGAATGAAGACGATGACACACCCCATCCCGCGTGCAACCGTGTTGCGCAGCACGGCAGCCGCCGCCATTGCCCTCGCCGCCATCGGCACGGCCTGGGCCCAGAGCCGGGAAATCGCCAACCCGCCGGCGGGCGACACCCAATTCGTCCCCGGCACCCCCAGCGTGCAAGACCCCTGGCTGGCGAAATGGATTGCACAGACGCCCGAGCGCCGGCCGCGTGACTTGAAGGCCGGCCTGGAGTACGGCATGAACCCCAAGACCGGCGAATTCGTCTGGCCCAAGCTCACGCCCGAGGTGCACAAGGGCCAGCCCTTCCCCGGCCAGCTACCGGGCTGGGACAAGAGCACCTTCACCAAGAACGTCAAGGTGCTGGCCTTCTACCCGGGCGTGGGCTCGCCGTTTCATGTCTGGAACAACATCGCCGACTTCAACGGCAAACGCTATCTCTACGTGCATGACCGCGACTACCTGCGCATCCTGGATGTGACCGACCCGGCCAAGGCCACGGTGGTCTTTTCCAAGGGCGCCGTCTGGGGCCCCAAGGGGGGCAGCGAGCGCTGGGACGCGGCCAACGTCAAGGACTACCTTGGCGGCGCGACCATCGTCTGGAGCAAGCAGCTGAACAAGCCGGTGCTGGTGGCCTCGTACGAGATCGGCCGCTATGGCCTCATGAACGAGAAGCTTCAGGAGCCCGAAAAGGTCGCCGCGCAGCGCAGCTACAACTCCCTCAAGGGCTTCAAGGTCTTTGAGATGAACGGGCCGCTACCCAGCGACTGGAAGCTGCTGGCCACGCGCACCACCGACTTCCAGCACCCGGATGCGCCCATTGGCCAGCAACAGGGCTCGGGCTCGCTGGACGCGCCCGAATACTTCGGCGGCAAATACATGATCCTGTCGTCCGCGCCGACCGACAACTACGCCCTGACGGAATACCCCAACTACCTGTACTCACCCGGCTACCAGGTGTGGGACATGTCGGACGTGGCCAACCCGAAGTTCGTCTCGCAGATCACCGTGCCCGGCCAGGTGGTGGACGACAAGGACAGCGTCTTTGCCTACATGCAAAACCCGCGTGCCGGCAACCGCTCGTCGTGGATGGGCTCGCGCATGCCGCTGTTCCTGCCCAAGCCGGTCGAAGACGGCGGCAAGGTGGGGTTTGGCGCCATGGGTGGCCTGGGCCTGTGGTCGTTTGACCTCAGCGATCCGGCCAGGCCCAGGGTCTTGAGCAGCGTGAATACGCCGCCCTCCGTGGCCGGCACCGAGTACGACAACGCCGACGTGAGCCAGTACGAGCGCACCGGCTATGTCTTCACCAACGGCTACCCGATGAACCGCGACTGCTACGAGCCCTACAAGGACATCTGGGTCGTCAACGCCAAGGATCCGGCGAACATGAAGATCGCCACCAAGCTGCCGCGCCCCACGCCGCCCGAGGGCGCGCCGTACACCGACTTCTGCCAGCGCGGCGGCAACTTTGGCCCCAAGCGCGCCAATGCCAACGGCCAGCCCGGCCAATGGCGCCAGAACATCCTGCCCTACTCGTTCTACACGGCAGGCGTGCAGTTGTACGACGTGAGCAACCCGGCCGAGCCCAAGATCGCCGGCTATTTCGTGCCGCCGCTGGCCGACGAGACCGAACTGCCCAAGTACACCCTGGGCAAGGGCGTGCTGGCCATGTACACGGAGTACGACCGCAACATCATGTGGGCCTTCACCGAAAACGGCGCCTACGCACTGGCTTCGCCGCTGCTGGGTGAGCCGGTGACGGGCCCCGCGCCCAAGCCCTGGCCGGCGCGCTGATCGGGGCCTGTGGCGCCATCCGGCAGGCGCATGCGGCGCTTAACGCTGCCGCGCCTGCTGGTACAGCCCCTGCACGCGCGGCACGTTCTGCTCCAGTTCGCGGATGCGATCCGGGCCCGTGGGGTGGGTGGACAGAAAGCCAACGCCACCGCTGCCCGTGGCCTCGCCCATCTTGCGCCACAGGCTCACGGCGGCCTGGGGGTCGTAGCCGGCGCGCGCCGCCAGCTCCAGGCCGACGAGGTCGGCCTCGGTCTCATCGCCGCGGCTGTACTTCAGGGTCAGCAGCTGCGTGCCCAGGCTGGCCGCCATATTGCCCAGCTCGCCCAGGCCCAGGAGCTGCGCGCCCAGCGACAGGCCGATGCTGGTGGCCTGGCTCTTGGCGATGCGCGAGCGCGCATGCTCGCGCAGGGCGTGGGCCATCTCGTGGCCCATGACCATGGCGATCTCGTCATCGGTGAGCTTGAGCTGATCCAGGATGCCGGTGTAGAAGGCGATCTTGCCGCCGGGCATGCAAAAGGCGTTGATCTGTTTGCTGCCGATGAGGTTCACCTCCCAGCGCCAGCGCGCGGCGCCGCTGTTCCACTGCGTGGCAAACGGGATGATGCGCTGCGCAATGCCCCGCAACCGCAGCAGCTGCGGATGTCCGTCGCCCGCCAGCGCGCCCTTGGATCTGGCCTCGGCCAGCAGCTGGTGGTATTGCTGGTTGGCGGAAGACTCCAGCTGCTCGGCCGGCACCAGCTTGCGCATGCCCGAGGCACTGCCCACATCCACCTGGGCCATGGCCGGCAAGGCCGTGGCGCCAGCTGCCGCCAGCACGAAGGCGCGGCGCGCATGCCAGACACCGCCGCTGCAGCAGCGGCAAGCCGCAGGCGCGGGCCACGAGGACGGGGATTCGGAAGGGCGGGTGGTCATGCCCGCGAGTCTAGGACATCAAGCGCGCAGCTCGGCCCACACCACCAGCAGCAGGCCGGCAATCACCCCGGCCAGCCCAAGGTAGGCCAGCGGCTGCTGGCGCTCGCCCACCACCCACACCGCCAGCACGAAGGCCGTGACCGGTTCGCCCAGCGCCAGCGTCACGCCGGTGGTGCCCGAGATATGGCGCAGCCCGCTGGAAAACAGCAGGTACGACAGGCCGGTGCTGACCAGCCCCAGGAACAGCACCACGCCCCAGATGCCAGCACCCGCCTGCAGCGGCCCGCCCAGGGCCCAGGCCACGGGCACGGACAGCAGCGCCGCGCCGGCGAACACCGCCAGGTTGGTGCGCGCCGGGCCCAAGCGCAGCACCAAATCCTTGTTCACCAGCGTATACGTGGCATAGGCCAGCCCCGCCAGCAGGCACAGCGCCACGCCGGTGGCGTTCAGCCGCAGGCCGCCGCCCTGGCCCAGCGCCATGGCCGCGCCGCCGGCCACGCTGACCAGCGTGCCCAGCCACCACAGGGCGGGCGGCAGGCGCCGCGCGACCAGCGTCTGCAGCAGCCCGGCCCAGATCGGGCCGCTGCCGATGGCAATCGCCGTGCCCAGGGCCACGCCGCTTAGCCTGACGCCGGCAAAAAAACTCAGGTTGTAGGCGGCGATGCAGCCCCCCGCCAGCGCCATCCGCCCCCAGGGCCAGTCGGCCACGCGCCCCGGCGCGCGCCAGGCCAGCAGGGCAAAGAAACCGCTGGCAATCACCAGCCGCAGCGCCCCCGCCCAGTAGGGCGAGAGCGTTGCCGGCGCCAGGCTTTGCGCCGTGCCCGTGGTGCCCCAGAGCATGGCGGCGAGCAGTACCAGGGCGATGCCGCGGGCGGAATGTCGTGAGTCGGTCATGACGGCCATGGTGCGGCCGGGCGGCGCGGTAACTATCGAGCAACGCTTGAGGTGAGTTTTGGTGAGTGGTAAATGGTGAGTGGTAAATGGTTGTCCGCCATCGACTCACCACTCACCACTCACCATTTACCACTCACCAGCAAGCCCCTCAACGCCCGCGCTCCCAGGCCGCGTTCGCGCCTGAGGGCATAGGCCAGGGCGCTGGCGCTGGCGTAGCCGCAGGTCAGCGCCGTGGCCTCCAGCGACTGGCCGCGCGCCAGCAGCTGCGCGGCGTGATCCAGGCGCAGGTCGCGCAGCCAGGCCTGGGGCGTGCGGCCGGTCAGCTCCAGCAGACGCGCATGAAAGCGCGGCGCGCTCAGGTGGCACAGCGCCGCCAGCCGGGCCGTGGGCCAGTCCTGGTGCAGGGCCATCTGCACCTGCCGCTGCAGGGCCCCCAGGTCGATACGCCGGCGCGCCAGCAGGGCCGGCGCCTGCAGCACGGCCGCCACGCGCTGCGCCACCACCTGCGGCGCCGGGGCGGCTCCGCGCCAGGCGGCCGGCACGGCGAAACGGCGCACGCGCGCCAGGCCCGGCTGGTCGGGCGCGTCGATCACCAGGATGCGCGCGCTGCGCTCGGCACAGTAGCCGTGGCCGGCGCCGGCCGGGATGACGATGCCGCTGGCAGCGTCGATGAAGGCGGCGCGCCCGGCGATGTCCAGCTCCATGCCGCCCTCCAGCGCGTAGAGGATCTGCGCAAAGCCATGCTCGTGCGCGCGGTGCTCGCCGCTGTAGCGGCGCACCGAGCAGTGTGGTTCAACGAGTAATGGGGCAGCTGCGGCCATCGCACGATGGTAGGGCATCGATAATTCCCGACACCTATCAGCGCCCGCCCTCATGCCCGATTCGACCACCGCCCGCCCCCGCTCCTGGCTCGCCGCCTGGCGCGTCTACCTGGAGCCCGCCAGCCTGCGCATGCTGGCGCTGGGCTTTTCCGCAGGGCTGCCGCTGCTCTTGGTGCTGGGCACGCTGTCGTTTCGCCTGCGCGAGGCGGGCGTGGATCGCACCACCATAGGCTACCTGTCGTGGGTGGGCCTGGCCTATGCCTTCAAGTGGGTCTGGTCGCCGCTGGTCGATCGCCTGCCGCTGCCGCTGCTCACGCGCCGCCTGGGGCGGCGGCGCGGCTGGCTGCTGCTGGCGCAGGGCGTGGTCATCGCCGGCCTGGTCGGCATGGCGCTGATAGACCCGCGCGCCGAGCTGCGCCCCATGGTCTGGTGCGCGCTGCTGGTGGCCTTTGGCTCGGCCACGCAGGACATCGCGCTGGACGCGTTTCGCATCGAGTCCGCCGACGCCGACCGCCAGGCCGCCCTGGCCGCCACCTACCAGACCGGCTACCGCCTGGCCATGATCTGGGCCGGCGCCGGCGTGCTGTGGGTGGCCGCGCGCGCTGAAGTTGCGAACGAGACCGGCTACCAGGCCGGCGCCTGGGCCGCGGCCTATCTGGTGATGGCGGCCTCCATGCTGGTGGGCATGCTGACGGTGCTGCTGTCGCCCGAGCCCGCGCCGCGCCCGCTGGCGCCGGCCAAGGGCCTGGCCGACTGGCTGCGCGGCGCCATGGTGGAGCCGTTCGCCGACTTCATAGGCCGCTACCGCTGGCAGGCGGTGCTGATCCTGGCGCTCATCGCCGTGTACCGCATCAGCGACGTGGTGATGGGCATCATGGCCAACCCCTTCTACGTGGACATGGGCTACAGCAAGGACGAGGTGGCCGCCGTGACCAAGGTCTTCGGCGTGGTCATGACGCTGGCCGGCGCCTTCGTCGGCGGTGTGCTGTCCATGCGCCTGGGCGTGATGCGCGTGCTGATGTTGGGCGCCGTGCTCTCGGCCCTGTCCAACCTACTGTTCGCCTGGCTGGGCCAGCGCGGGCACGACGTGACGGGCCTGGTGCTGGTGGTCTCGGCCGACAACCTGGCCGGCGGCATCGCCTCCGCCGCCTTCATCGCCTATCTGTCGGGCCTGACCAACGTGCAGTACTCGGCCACGCAGTACGCGCTGTTCAGCTCCATGATGCTGCTGCTGCCCAAATGGCTGGCGGGGTTTTCGGGGCAGTTCGTGGATGCGCATGGCTACGGCGCGTTCTTCGTGGGCACGGCTCTGCTGGGGCTGCCGGTGCTGCTGCTGGTGGCGTTGGCATCAAGAGCAAAATCCGGCTCCATAACTTGATGGGGGCTGGGAGCGCCGGCATCTTGCCGGCATGGGGGCATGGGCGTTGCCGGCCCCCACCCCAACCCTCCCCCGAAAGGGGAGGGAGAAACACCCGCACGCCGGCGCCGGCTGGCAAGGCAATTCATTCAAGGCCGAATACGGCCAACGCCATTTATTTTCAAGGGCAGTAAGCTATTAAAAAAATAGTAAAAACTGGTTTACCAAACTTTACCCACGCTTCAACACCCCGCGATACCCGGAGCCGAAGATGCCCGCCATGAATGCGCAACTGCTGATGATCGAAGACGACCACCGCCTGGCGCAGATGGTGGGCGAATACCTGGGCCAGTCCGGGCTGCAGGTGACGCACATGGCCGACGCCGCCAGCGGTCTGGCGCGGCTGCAGGGCGGCGAGCTGCCGGATCTGGTGATCCTGGACCTGATGCTGCCCGACATGGACGGGCTGGAGGTCTGCCGGCGCCTGCGCGCCCTGCCCGGCCCCGCGGCCCAGGTGCCGGTGCTGATGCTGACCGCCAAGGGCGACCCTATGGATCGCGTGATCGGCCTGGAGATAGGCGCCGACGACTATTTACCGAAGCCCTTCGAGCCGCGCGAGCTACTGGCGCGCATACGCGCCATATTGCGCCGGCGCGAGGCCGGCAGCCAGCCCGTGGCCAACCTGCTGCGCTTTGGCGCGCTGGAGATCGACCGCGACGCGCGCATCGTCAGCGTCGCCGGCGAGCCGGTGGAGCTGACCTCCTACCAGTTCGACCTGCTGGCCGCCATGGCCGAGCGCGCCGGCCGCGTGCTCACGCGCGACCAGATCATGGAGGCCGTGCGCGGGCGCGAGCTGGAGGCCTTCGACCGCTCCATCGACGTGCACATGGGCCGCATCCGCGCCGCCATCGAGGCCGACCCGAAGAACCCGCGCCGCATCCTCACGGTGCGCGGCGTGGGCTACGTGTTCGCCAAGCAGCAAGACTGAGATGAAACTGTTTTGCCTCACCCCCACCGTTGCCAGCGTCATCCCCGCGCAGGCGGGGATCCAGTGCCTCCCACCAACGCTCCTGGATTCCCGCCTGCGCGGGAATGACGGCGGTGGTGCGAGCGTGGCACCCAGGTTTCATGCCCTGCGGGTGGCGCGCGGCGCCATGGATAACTGAGAGCCTGAGATGTCCCTGCTCAGCCCCTTCTCGCGGCGCCTGTACCTGCGCATCTGGCTGGCCGTGGTCGGGGGCGTGGTGGTGTTTGCCTTCGCCGTGGGCGTTGCCTGGCGCTGGGCGGCCGAGCAAAACCAGAACCAGCATCAACCGCCGACGCGCGAGATCATCATTGCCGACGCCCAGGGCCGTCCCCTGGTCGAAGGCCTGGCCCTGCGCCAGCGCGGCAACCCCAACGAGGGCCTGCGCTACCGCATCGAGGCCGGCGATGGCGCCGTGTACGAGATGTACCTGTCGCCACCCACCTCCGGCAGACACATGCGCCCGGGCGATCGCTGGCCGGCCTCGTGGTTCCGCCCGCCGCTGGGCTTTTTGTGGATGCTGGCGCTGGTGGGCATTGCCGTCACCGTGGGCGTGTTCCCCATCATCCGACGCCTGCTGCAGCGGCTGGAAACATTGCAGCGCGGCGTACAGCGCTTTGGCGAGGGTGACCTGTCGGCACGCGTGGCCGAGCAGGGCCAGGACGAGGTGGCCGACCTGGCGCGCCAGTTCAACGCCGCGGCGGCGCGCATCCAGACCCTGGTGCAGTCGCACAAGTCGCTGCTGGCGAATGCCTCGCACGAGCTGCGCTCGCCACTCACGCGCATCCGCATGGGGCTGGAGCTGATGCAGGGCGGCCAGCCCTCGCCCGCTTTCCGTGCCGAGATCGAGCGCAACATCGCCGAGCTCGATCAGCTGGTGGACGAGATCCTGCTGGCCAGCCGCCTGGACGTGGGCGCGGCCGACATGGGCACCGTGGAGGCCGTGGATCTGGTGGGCCTGGCCGTGGAGGAATGCGCACGCGTGAACGCCGAGCCGCAGGTGGGCGACGGCAACGCCATCGAGGTGCCGGGCGTCGCCAAGCTGCTGCGCCGCGCGGTGCGCAACCTGCTGGAGAACGCGCGCCGCTACAGCCAGGGCGAGATCACGCTGGCCATCACGCGCGCGGGGCACGACGCCGTACTGCGCGTGTGCGACCACGGCCCGGGCGTGCCGCCGGAGCAGCGCGAGCGCATCTTCGAGCCCTTCTACCGCCTGCCCGGCGCCAGCGAGCGATCGGGCGGCGTGGGCCTGGGCCTGGCCCTGGTGCGCTCGATTGCCACACGCCATGGCGGCAGCGTGGCTTGCGAGGACAGGCCTGATGGCAAGGCGGGGGCCTGCTTCGTGCTGCGCCTGCCGGCCGCGCCTTGACGCCGGCACGACAGTTGCCGCCCCCAAACCTCGGCCGGATTGCAAACAATTGTCGGCCCTTTTTACACTTGCCAAAACCGACTGCGCGTGTTTTTTTGCAAGTGGTTGATATTGCTGATTTTTTTGTTTCTGGCTCGAAATTTGCTTACACGTGCTCCTGCAACAACACAGGAGAAGGTCATGAAGACATTTGGATTGATTGGTTTGGCTCTCGGTGCCGTACTGGGCTCCGGCACGGCCGCGGCAGGCCCGCTGCCGGCGGGCTGGTCGTGCGTTGGCAACTGCGGCAGCAACAACGCCGCTGACGGTGTCGTGACACTGGCGCCGGGTTTCGGCTCGTACGAGTGGCTTTCAACCGCGGGCTCCCCCAGCGGCGCCGGCAAGCTGCCGGTTGGCCCCACTGGCCAGGAGACCAACGGCTCGTCGGCACAAACGCCCACTTTCTCGGTGAACGCGGGTGACAAGCTGAACTTCTACTTCAACTACATCACCTCCGACGGCGCGCAGTACACCGAATATGCCTGGGCCGGCCTGTACTCGGGCGCCAGCACCTTCGACTCGTATCTGTTCACCGCACGCACCACAACCAGCGGCGACACGGTGCCCGGGTTCGGGCTGCCCGGCCTTGGCGCCGGCGTGACGCTGACGCCAGCCACCTCCGCCATCATTGCCGGAGGCCCCGCCTTTTCGCCGCTAGGCGGTAGCTCGGGCTCCTGCTACTCAACTGGCTGCGGCTACACCGGCTGGATCCAAATGAACTACACGTTCACCACGGCCGGAACCTATTCACTCGGCTTCGGCGTTACCAACGCACTCGATACGGCGTTTGACTCCGCCTTTGCCATCGCCGGCGTTTCGGTCAATGACAAGCCCATCGACCCCAACCCGGTACCCGAACCGGCGACCTTGACGCTACTGGGCGCCAGCCTGCTGGGCCTAGGCGCATTGCGCCGCCGGCGCCAGCAGGGCTGACAAGCCCCCCGGGCACCGCACCCTCGGGGCGGTGCCCGGTTTGCATGCCCTTGAGCATGCACCGTCTTTGGCGCCCGACAGCGCCAGCCCGCAAGGCACGGTTTCATGTGCCGTGTCACGTCGGGCCCCAACTTCCTCGCCAGCAAACTGGCCAAGTGGCGCCAGGTGGCCAAGACCGCGAAAATGGCGGTACACCGAGGGCCCAAAGGAAGACACCATGATCAAGCACCAGATGTGCGCGCAGCGCTATTTCGAGGATTTCGAACTCGGCGAGCAATTCCTGCTGCCCTCGCGCACCATGACGGACGCGCTGTTTGCCGCATTCCAGCTGGCCAGCGGCGACAACCACCCCGTGCACTACGACGTGGAATATTGCCGCGCCCACGGCATGCCCCATATGCTGGCCCATGGCTACCAGGTGGTGATCCAGACCGCCGCGGGGGCCGGGCTGTTCCCGCACATGGTGGAAGAATCTCTCAAAGGTTTTCTGGAGCAGGGCAGCCGCTTTCTGAACCCGGTGTACGTGGGCGATACCTTGTACTGCACGCTCACGGTGTCGGCTCTCAAGCCGGGCAACACCACCGGCGTGCTCACCCTGAGCACCGAGGTAAAGAACCAAAAGGGCGAGGTGGTGATGGATGGCTTTCAGAAATATCTGCTGAGAAAGCGCCGTCCGGGCCAGTGAACCGCCCGGGATCACCTGCGCCGGGCGCCACGGCACATCCCCAGCGCCCGTGCTGTCATTCACGCGGGCGCCGCACGCCCATCTGCTACAACCCGTGGTATCGCAATGCCTCGGAGGAACAACCATGAGCACAGCCGACATCGGCACCCTGCAACGCACGGCCACGGGCTTTGAGGGCCGCCTGGCGCGCCAGTTGGATCATGACGCTGGCGCCGTCTGGCGCATGTTGACCGACCCGCAGGCCATGGCGCAGTGGCTGGCGCCCGGCAGCATCGAGCCGCGCGTGGGCGGCGCCGTGCACATCGACTTCGTCGACAGCGGCATCGTCATCGACAGCCAGGTCAGCGCCTATGCGCCGCAGCAGGTGCTGGCCTACTCCTGGAGCAGCGGCAGCGAGCCCGAGCGCCCCATGCACTGGGAGCTGACACCCGCCAGCTCGGGCACCACGCTGACCCTGACGCTGCAGATTCCCGCCGGCGAGGACGCCGCCAAGGCCTGCGCCGGCTTCGAAGGCCACCTGGACATGCTGGCCGCCGCCCTGGAGGGCGTGCCGATCAAATTCCCCTTCCAGCGTTTTTTGCAGGCGCGCGCTGCCTACCAGGCGCAGCTGGCGGGCTGAGAAGCTGTGAACAGCGGCTACCACCCACCCGCCCCGCCGCTGCAGGTGGCGCAATGGTTCAACACCCGCGAGCCGCTGACGCTGGAGGGCCTGCGCGGGCGCGTCGTACTGCTACATGTCTTCCAGATGCTGTGCCCGGGCTGCGTGGAGCATGGCATCCCGCAGGCGCGGCGCGTGCATGAGGCGTTTTCGCCAGACCAGGTAACCGTCATCGGCCTGCACTCGGTGTTCGAGCACCACGCCGTGCAGGGCACGCCCGAGGCGCTGCAGGCCTTCATCCACGAATACCGGCTGCGCTTTCCCGTGGCGCTGGATCAGCCCCACCCCACGCGCAACATTCCGCTGACCATGCAGGAGCTGATGCTGCAGGGCACGCCCAGCCTGGTGGTGATAGACGGCCAGGGCCGCGTGCGCCTCCACCATTTCGGGCATCTGGACGACCTGCGCCTGGGCGCCCTGCTGGGCCAGCTGGTGGGCGAGGCGGCGGCGCCTGCGGCGGGTGTGGCAGGTGCGGCAGGCGCGCCAGCGGCGCCCGGCTGCGACGATCAGGGCTGCACCCGCCCCGACCTGCCCGCGCCATGAGTCTCTCGGCAACACCACCCATCGCCACGCTGCGCGCCCTGCTTACCGGCCGCGCCCTGCCCTATACGCGGCCCGGCAGCGTGAGCGGCATCGCCAAACAGCCGCGCAGCGGCCCGGTCAGCGTGGGCCCGCTGGGCCTTGCGGGCGACGAGCAGGGCGACCCGCGCGTGCATGGCGGCCCGGACAAGGCCGTGCATTGCTACGCCTGGGCGCAATACCAGCCCTGGCGCCAGGAGCTGACGGGCAACGCCACGGCCCAGGCGCTGCTGAGCCAGCCCGGCGCCTTTGGCGAAAACTTCTGCCTGGACGGACTCGACGAATCCCAGGTCTGCCTGTGCGACCAATGGCAGGTGGGCAGCGCGCGCCTGGAGATCAGCCAGGGCCGCCAGCCCTGCTGGAAGCTCAACGACCGTTTTGGCGTGCCCGACATGGCGTTGCGCGTGCAGACCAGCCTGCGCACCGGCTGGTACCTGCGCGTGCTGCAGCCGGGCCAGGTGCAGGCCGGCGATGGCGTGTGGCTGCAGGCCAGGCCCTACCCCGAATGGCCCATCGCCCGGCTGCTGCGCGCCATTGCCGAGCGTGACTGCACGCCCGAGACCCTGCGCGAAATATTGACGCTGCCGCTGCCGCCGTCCTGGCACAGGCTGTTCACGCGCCGGCTGGAGAGCGCCGCCGCCGAGGACTGGAGCTCGCGCCTGGTCGGCAAACCGGCCTGAGGCTCAGCGTGCGGCCGGCCAGCGCCAGACCGACGCCACATACATCAGCGCCCCCGCCACCAGCGCCGCCGCCGCCAGGCCCAGCCCCTGCGCAAAGCCCTGCGCCTGGCCACCGCGCACCAGCAGCCAGGCGACCATGGGCGGGCCCATGATCTGCCCCAGGCCGTAGACGGCGGTGATCAGGCTGGCAAAGCTGTCGGCCGACTGCGGCCACAGGCGGCGCGCCTCCTGCAGGCCATAGAAGGTGATGGCGGTGAACGGCAGGCCCAGCAAGATGCTGCTGGCGGCAAAGCCCGCCGGCGTGGGCCACCACAGCCCCAGCGCGATGCCCAGCGCCTGCGTGGCATAGGCTGCCACCAGCAGCCAGCGCCTGTCCCAGGCGATGGGCGCGCGCGTGCTCAGCGCCGCGCCCACGGCCACGCCGGCGCCGAACATAGGCCAGAACAGATCCGGCCAGGGCGAGTCCGCGGGCAGCGCGCCGCGCGCAATCACCGGCAAAAAAGTCGCCGTGACGATGTAGCCCAGCCCTGCCAGGCCATAGGCCAAGGCATGCACACCCCGCGCCGCCACCGAGCCGCCACCCACCGCATGCGCCGCCGCGGCCGGGTGCGCCGCGCCCGCCTGAGGCTTGAAGGCGCGCCCGCGCACCACCGGCCAGACCAGCGCGCACAGCAGCACCGACAGCAGACCAAACACCACCCAGCCCGACGCCGCGCGCCACTGCGCCTGCACCATCACGCTGGTCGCCAGGCCGGTGAGCGCTATGCCCACGCCCGGCCCGCAGAAGATCAGCCCGCCCATGGCCGGGCGCCCCAGCACCGCCAGCCGCACCATGGCCCAGGCCGCGGTGTTGAGCAGCACGAAGGCGCTGGCCACGCCGGCGGCAAAGCGCAGCGCCGGCCAGCTGCCCGGCAGCGGCAGCGCCATGGCCACGGTCAGCAGCACCGTGGCCACCAGCCCCGCACGCGCCAGCCGCGCCGGGTGCCAGCGCTCGTACAGGCGCGGCAACAGCCAGGGCAGGGCCATGCAGGCCAGCGCGCCCACCAGGTAGCCGATGTAGTTGGCCGTGGCCAGCCAGCTGCCCTGGGTCAGCGTGACCACGCCGTCATGCAGCATCATCGGCAACAGCGGCGTGAAGGCGAAGCGCCCCACGCCCATGGCCACGGCCAGCGCCAGCATGCCGGCCAGCGCCACGGCGGCGGGGCGTTCGGTCCAGGGGAGTGTCTTGATTGCTGCAACGGTCATGAAAGGTCGCTTGTTCTTGGTTTTCCAATGGCCATGCGCGTCAAATCCCGGCTGGCCCGGTGCTAGATTATTGGGCTTGCCGCAACCGACTGCAGCGCCCATGTCCAGTCCCGGAGCCTATCCATGAACCAACTCCTGCAACGCCTGCGCATCGACCTGCCCATCATCCAGGGGCCGATGACGGGTTCGGACAGCCCGCAACTGGCCGCCGCCGTGTCGCAGGCCGGTGGCCTGGGTTTTCTGGGCTGCGGCATGCGCGCGCCCGCCGCCATGCTGGAGGCCGCCGCCGCCGTGCGCGCCGCCACCGCCAAGCCCTTCGGCATGAATCTGTTCGTACTTGAAACACCACGACCCGACGATGCCGAGGTGGCCGCCGCCATGGAGCGACTGGCACCCATGTACGCACGCTTGGGCCTGCCGCCCAAACGGCCCGTACGCTGGTGCGAGGACTTCACTGCGCAATTCGAGGCGCTGATCGCCGCCCGCCCCGCCGTAGCCAGCTTCACCTTCGGCATCCTCTCGGCGGCCCAGTTGCAGCGCCTCAAGAGCGAGGCCGGCAGCTTCGTCATCGGCACCGCCACCACCGTAGCCGAGGCGCTGGCCTGGGCAGAGGTGGGCGCCGATGCGGTGATTGCCAGCGGCATGGAGGCCGGTGGCCACCGCGGCACCTTCCTGGGCGACTGGGACGGCAGCCAGATCGGCACCCTGGCCCTGGTGCCAGCCTGCGTGGACGCAATCAAGATTCCCGTCATCGCCGCCGGCGGCATCATGGACGGGCGCGGCATCGCCGCAGCCCAGGCCCTGGGCGCGCAGGCGGTGCAGATGGGCACGGCCTTCCTGGCCTGCCCCGAGTCGGCCATCACCCCGGCGCAACGCGCCGCCATGGCCGCCGCCCAGGCCACGGACACACGCCTGACGCGCATCTTCTCGGGCCGCCCGGCGCGCGGCATCCTGAACGACGCCATGCGCGCGCTGGCGCCGTTCGAGGCCGACATTCCCGCCTACCCAGTGCAAAACGCGCTGATGGGCCCGATACGCCGCGCCGCCGCCGCCACCGGCGACGCGCAGCACATTGCGCTGTGGGCGGGGCAGGGGGTGGGTGCGGCGCGGGCCATGCCGGCGGCAGGGTTGGTGAGCGTGCTGGCAAGCGAGTGGCACGCGGCGCGCGCCAACCTAGGCGGTCACGGTTTTGGTGCCGCGTGAAACCAGCGCAGAAACTTGCGCCAACGCAGCCACCAGCCACGCACTAGATAAGCGCGTGCCAGCTCCTCAGGTGTCAGGGGCGAACTGGCTCTGAAGTTGCGCCGCAGCTGCTCCGCCACCGCCGATGGCGGCTGGGAGCCGTCCTGCAGCTGGCCGCGGCAGACATGGCGCATGGCACCCATGAGGCTGCGCGCGGCCTGGTGTGCCAAGGCGAAGCGCAAGCCTTCGTCCAGCGGCTCGGACCTGGCCTGCAGATCCCGCATCAGCGCCAGCAGGGCCGTCGATTGATCAAGCGCCTTGGCCATGGTCATGGTGGCCAGTATGCTGCTGCCGCGTTGGCGGTAGGCCACCCAGGGCGCGGGCTCATAGAAATAGCTCTCGGCGCGCAGTGCCAGCCGGGGCATGGTGGCCATGTCCTCGAAATAGCGCGCCACGGGGAAACGCAGGCCGGCGGCATCAGCCGCGCCCCACAGTGCGCGGCGCGAGATCTTCGACCATGCATGCAGCTGGCCGGTGCGCAGCATGCCGGCCGCAAGTTGGTTGTGGTCGCGCACCAAACGCCGCGCCGGCCCAGCAAAGCTGCGCTTGTGAGCCTCGCCGCGCAGACGGTGCTTGAACCGCACCTGTTCGCGCCAGACCGAGAAGTCGCACAGCACCATGTCGGGCGCATGTTGGCGCACAATGGCCTGCAACCCTGCTATGGCGCCGGGTAGCAGCTTGTCGTCGGAATCCAGAAACCACAGGTAGTCCCCCACGGCCACGTCTATCATGGTGTTGCGCGCGGCGCTCAAGCCCCCGTTGCGCTGGTGCTGCAGCAACCGCAGGCGCCCCGGCCAGCGCTTGTCCAGTTCCTGCATCAACGCCCAGGAGCCATCGGTGGAGCAATCGTCCAGCACCAGCACCTGCACCCCGCCATCGGCCGGCAGCTGATCGATCACCGAGGCCAGGCATTCCTCCAGATAGGGCTGCACGTTGTACACCGGCACCAACAGGCTCAACCAGGTCATGCCGTGCCTTGTGCGCTGCTCAAGGGCCAGCACCCCCGCTCCACGCCGCGCAATGCCGCCCACAACACGCTCACATAGAAGATGAAAAACATGATGCCGCTGTTGTGGTTGAAGAACGGCTGGGACATGCCGAACATCAGATACGAGACGGGGATCAGGCTGCCTAGGACACGCAACGCCAAGGCATCGTGCCAGGCGGGTGAACTCTCCGGCCATGGCTGCAGCCTGGCGCTTGTGGGCCAGAACAGGAACAGCACATAGGCAAACAGCGTCGCCTGAAGCAATACGCCAATCACCCCGACCTTGACCCAGATGTCCAGGAAATCGTTGTGCACCTGCGGGTAGGCAATGAGCGCCTTGTCGAACTCGCCCAACTCCACACGCCGGGTCATTTCCGCCACGTAACCATGCGCTCCCCATCCCAGCCATGGCTTTTGCGGAATCATGTCGGCCACCAAGCGGTATTGATCCAGGCGCACGCCTAGTGAGGTCGAAGCAAAACCCGAGTTGAAGTATTGCGATATTTCCGCCACCGCCTGGCCGATGCGTTCATGGAAGCGTGGCGTCGCGGCCAGCACCGCCGCCAACGCCAACAACAGGGCCACGGACGCCGCCAACAAACGGCCAAACAACCGTGGACGAACCTGCCTGACCTGTGCCAGCAGCACGGGAAAGATCAGCGCCAAGGCGAGCCAGCCGCCGCGCGACTGCGACAGCAAGGATGCCGTCACTCCAGCCACAACGGCCAGGATCATGAGCGCGCGCCACCACCATGCGCGCCGACGCCAAAAGACGGCCAGGCAAACCATCGCCATGCAGCCCAGCAACAGGGCCAGATTGCCCCACTGGATGGCATTCGTGAAGCCCTCGGATCGCTCCATGCCCCGCCCCCAGGCCTGCCACACGGCCAATGCGCCCATGCCGATGCAGCCCACCGGCAGGCCCCAGAAGAATGCCTGTGGCCGGGGTGGATACGCGGCGATGAAAAACAGACACGGAACGCCCAGAATCCACTTGATGCCTTTGTCCCAGCGCCCTATGCCGCGGTCAAGTGACAGCAGAAACCACATGCAGCCCATGCCAACTAACAGCAGGGCCAGCCATAGCGTCCTGGGTTCGGGGCGTGTGCGCACCCAACGGGGGGCGAAGTACAAGGCGCCCACGAACGACAGGACTGCGCCATAGGAATAGCCCGAGGGCACCCACAGCGCCAGCGCCGCCAGCAAAAAGGCCGCCAGCGACGTCAGCTTGAATGGGGTTGCGGCGGTATGGTTCATCCGTTGTGCGCGACAGGCGCATCCATCAAGGCGCAATAACGCCGCCACATATGCTCGCGCCCGTAGGCCGCTAGTGCCTGTTGGCGTGCCGCCAGCCCCAGCGCTTGCGCCTGGGCGGGGTCACGCAGCAGTTGCTGCAACGCGTCCGCCAATGCGGCAACGTCCGCATGCGGCACCAGCAGGCCGGTACGGCCATGCTCCACCACCTCGCGCACGCCCAGCACATCCGAGGCCACGCAGGCGCAACCCGCCGCCATGGCCTCGACCAGGGCCAGGGGCATGCCCTCCCAGTGGGTGGACAGCACAAACAACTGCGCCGCCGCCAGGCGCTGTGGCAGGTCGGGCACATTGCCCAGGAATTGCACCTGCTCGCGCAAACCCAGGCTGTGCACCAGATCCTCCGTCTTGCGCCGCAGGCGTGCGCTGCCAGCGCCGGCGAGGTACAGCGTGGGCGTGAGCCCGCGGTCGCGCAAGGCGCCAAGCGCATGAATCAGCGTGGCATGGTCTTTTTGCCGTGCAAAGCGCGAAGCCATCACGATGGCCGCAGCACGCTCACCCCAGCGCTGCCCCAGCAGGCTGTCCGGGAAGCGCTCCAGAGCAATGCCGTTGGGAATGGCCACGCACTTTTGCGGCGCAAAGCCGCGCTCGACCAGAGCCGTGCGCACGCCTTCGGACACCCCTATGCTGGCCTGTGTGTAGGGCTCAAGCGCCAGCGCCTGGTGCAGGCGCCTGGCGGTGTAGCGCTCGCGCGAGTTGTGCTCCACATGAAAAATGCGCGGCACATGCTCGGCGACGGCGGCGCGTCGCCCCCAGATATGGTCGCTGAAGCCGTGTGCAAAGACCACGTCGGGCCGCCAGGCGCGGATGATTTTGCGCAGCTCCCACACGGTAAGGGCATGCAGCCAGTTGGACACGACACGCACCTGCAGCCCTTGATCGCGCAGCGCCTGTACACGCGCGGCCGACGTATTGCGTTTGCGCCGTAGCACCAGCAGGGTCTGCATGCCCGGTTCGCCTTGCGCGGCCAGGCACAAGTCCACTGCCACCTGCGTGGCACCGGAGAAGCCTCCGGTCACAAAATGCAGCACCCTCACAGGTCGCGCCAGCTATGGGGAAAACGGAACCGCTGAGTTACCTTGCCCGTTGTGTCGGCACGCCCGCGGCCCAAGCTCAATGCCCGCCCTTGACCACCTCGCCCGCCTTCAGCCGATACACCGTGCCGCAATACGGGCACTGCGCCTGGCCCTGGTGGGCGATCTCCAGGAAGACGCGCGGGTGGCTGTTCCACAGCTTCATGTGTGCCTGGGGGCTGGGGCAGTGCACGCCGCCGTTGCCGTCCAGATCCTTGGCCGATAGTTCAACTATTGCTTCAGACATATTTGTTGGTTCTCCATGAGGCATCGCATGAACGGCGATGTTTGAAACTGGCGCACACCACGCGAGGGCCAGCGTGCAAGGGCCGCCCCGCCGCACTGGTGGCGTCCCACTTCCCACGCGAAGCGTAAGAGAAGGGGGAAGCGGCGCAGCCGCTCAGGGGGTTGTTCACACTTTCGTGAGCCAGTGGGCGTATTTGGGGTTGCGGCCGTTGACGATGTCGAAGAAGGCCGTCTGGATTTTCTCGGTGATCGGGCCGCGGCTGCCGGCGCCCAGCTGGATGCGGTCGAGCTCGCGGATCGGCGTGACCTCGGCGGCCGTGCCGGTGAAGAAGGCCTCGTCGGCGATGTAAACCTCGTCGCGCGTGATGCGCTTTTGCACCAGCTCCAGGCCCAGGTCCTTGCAGATGTGCAGCACGGTGTTGCGCGTGATGCCGTTCAGCGCGCCGGCCGACAGATCCGGGGTGTAGACCACGCCATCCTTGACGACGAAGATGTTCTCGCCCGCACCCTCGCTGACGAAGCCGGCGCTGTCCAGCAGCAGGGCCTCGTCGTAGCCGTCGTCCAGGGCTTCCATGTTGGCCAGGATGGAGTTACTGTAGTTGCTCACCGCCTTGGCCTGCGTCATGGTGATGTTGACGTGGTGGCGCGTGTAGCTGCTGGTCTTGACGCGTATGCCGCGGCGCATGCCCTCCTCGCCTAGGTAGGCGCCCCAGGCCCAGGCGGCCACCATCAGGTGGATCTGGTTGCCCTTGGGGCTGACGCCGAGCTTTTGCGAGCCTATCCAGGTCAGCGGGCGCAGGTAGCACGATTCAAGCTGGTTGGCCTTGACCACGTCGATTTGCGCCTGATTCACCTCTTCCTTGGTGAAGGGCAGCTGCATGCGCAGGATCTTGGCGCTATTGAACAGGCGGTCGGTGTGCTCTTGCAGGCGGAAGATGGCCGTGCCGGCCGCGGTGTTGTAGGCGCGCACGCCCTCGAAGGCGCCGCAGCCGTAGTGCAGCGTGTGGGTCAGCACGTGGATCTTGGCGTCGCGCCAGTCCACCATCTGGCCATCCATCCAGATCTTGCCGTCACGGTCGGCCATCGAGGGAACAACGGGGCTCATGGTGATCCTTTAGAGAACTGCGAAGGTCGCAAAGCCGGCTATTTTACGATTCACCGGCCGGCGCGGCGGACTGCGCGGGCGCGGCGTCCTCCCGCGGCGCGGGGCGCACCAGCTCCCAGCGCGCCAGTCGGCCATTGACGAACTCGCAGGTCACATGCGACTTTGTGCCGTCCGTCCAGCGGTAGACCTCGGGCTCCTGGCCCTCGGCCGACAGCTGCTCACCCAGTGCGCGCGTCATGGCAACCACGTGCATCAGGTTCACGCCCGGTTTGAGCTTGGCGTTCAGCATCACCGCGCTGCCGACATAGCCAATGGGGTTGTGCCTGGCCTTCTGCATCACGTTCATCAGGCGCGTGTAATGCAGCAGCGCCCACATGACCAGGCCCCCGCTCACGGTGATGATGCCCTGCATGCCATAGGCTCGGTAGGCGGCGAAGACAAGAACGACGATGAGCAGCGGAATGAGGATCTTGCGCAAATTCATGTGCGGCATTGTCGTATGCGCCGGGGAGTACACGGCTGTGGGTCTTGCGTAGTACGCGTCAAAGCACCTCGGCACAGAAAGCCACCGGCGTGACGATGCGTGTGCGGCCCAGGCTGCCACGCTGCAGCAGCC
>JAFEES010000566.1 GCA_018240995.1 Pseudomonadota bacterium
GGGTGAGTGGGTGAGTGGGTGAGTGGGTGAGTGGGTGAGTGGGTGAGTGGGTGAGGTTAGTCAATCCCTGGCGGCAGTGCAGTGGCCTGCTGCAGCAGAGGTATCAGCCACTGGCTGAAGGCCTGCATGCGGCGCGACGGGTTGCGCCGGTGCGGGTATACCAGTTGCATGGGCATGCCGGGCGCGGGCCAGTCGTGCAGCACCTGCACCAGCGCGCCGCTGGCCAGGTGCTGGGCCACGTCATAGGCGGGGATCTGGATCAGGCCCAGGCCCGCCAGGCAGCAGGCGATATAGGTTTCGGCATTGTTCACGGCCACGCTGGCGGCCATGGCGCAACTCTTGAGCTGGCCCTGCTCCAGCCATTCCCAGGGGGCGATGCGGCCGCTGCTGGGCGAGGCGTAATGCACCGCCAGGTGCCGGGGCAGGTCGGCCGGGCCCTGGGGCTGGCCATGGCGCGCCAGGTAGGCGGGGCTGGCGCAGTTGATCAGCCGCAGCTGCCCTATGGGCCTTGCCACCAGGCTGCTGCTGGCGGGCGTGCCCACGCGCACGGCGCAATCCATGCCTTCCTGCACCAGATCCACCATGCGGTCGCTGCTGCCAAGCTCCACCTGGATGTCCGGGTGCAGGGCCAAAAACTGCGGCAGCGCCGGCGCCACCAGCCGGCGGGCGATGCGGCTGGGCATGTCCACGCGCACGCGGCCGCTCAGTGGCCCGGTGGCGGGCTGGAATTGCTGTTCCAGCTCCTCCAGGTCGGCCACCAGCGTCTGGGCACGCTCCAGCAGGGTTTCGCCGTCCTGCGTCAGGCTGACCTTGCGTGTGGTGCGGTGTAGCAGGCGCGCGCCCAGGCGCGCCTCCAGCTGCTGTATGGCCTGGGACACGGTGGGCCGGGGTAGGCCAAGCTGATCGGCGGCCAAGGTAAAGCTGCCGCTGTGGGCAATGCGGATGAACAGGCGCAGCTGGTCGATGCGATCCATGGATGACGATTGTTATTAAATTTCAAACTATCTATGCATATATTCGTAAATTATCGTGAATAAAAATACCAATAAAGTGACTGCCGTCAACAACCAAGCTGCAAGGAGCCCCCCAATGTCCCGTCACAGTATTCAAGGCAAGGTGGTGCTGATAGCCGGCGGTGCCAAGAACCTGGGTGGTCTGCTCGCCCGAGACCTGGCCGCGCACGGCGCCAAGGCCGTGGCCATCCACTACAACAGCGCCGCCACCCGGGCGGCAGCCGATGAAACCGTGGCCGCCGTGCAAAAGGCCGGCGCCAAGGCCGTGGCCTTGCAGGCGAACCTGAGCTCTGCGGCGGCCATGGAGAAATTGTTCGCCGACGCCGTCGCCGCCGTGGGCCGGCCCGACATTGCCATCAACACGGTGGGCAAGGTGCTGAAAAAGCCGATCATGGAAATCTCCGAGGCCGAATACGACGAGATGAGCGACGCCAACGCCAAGTCGGCCTTCTTCTTCCTGAAAGAGGCAGGCCGGCATGTCAACGACCACGGCAAGGTCGTGACCCTGGTGAGCTCGTTGCTGGGCGCGTTCACGCCGTTCTATGCCAGCTACGCCGGCACCAAGGCGCCGGTGGAGCATTTCACGCGCGCGGCGGCCAAGGAGTTTGGCGCGCGCGGCATTTCTGTCACGGCGGTGGGCCCGGGGCCCATGGACACGTCGTTCTTCTACGGCCAGGAAGCGCCCGATGCCCAGGCCTACCACAAGAGCGCGGCGGCACTGTCGGCCTTCAGCAAGACGGGGTTGACCGATATCGAGGATGTCGTGCCCTTCATACGCCACCTGGTCAGTGATGGCTGGTGGGTGACGGGGCAGACCATACTCATCAACGGCGGCTACACCACGAAATAAGCTGCCGCCACTGGCACGATGAAAGGACTGTCATGCATGTGCTTCTGGTGATCACCGCCGGCCTGCTTTTGCTGGGCGTGTTCCTGCTGCTGGGCTGGCTCTGGGGGGCCAGCGCGGCGGGCGTGGCGTTGGCGGCCAGGGGCTTTGTGCCGGCCTGGTTGTTGCTGGCTGGCGTGAACATGTGGGTGGGGGTGCAGCACGCGGGCTATGGCGTGCGCGAGGAGGCACCCATCTTGCTGCTGGTGTTCGCCGTGCCGGCAGCGGTGGCGGCGGGCGTGCTGTGGTGGCTGTCGCGCAGTTAGGGCGTGGGCGTGACGACCGAGATGCGCCGGCACCGCACGCTGCGCCCGCAGGGCGGCGCCGCTGCGCGCGTGACCTACGAAGAGATTTTCTTTGACCTGGTGTACGCCTTTGCCGTCACCCAGCTGAGCCACAAGCTGCTGCTGCAACTCGACGGCCAGGGCCTGCTGGAGACGCTGATCCTGTGGTTCGGCGTCTGGCTGGGCTGGCAGTACACCTGCTGGGTAAGCAACTGGTTCGACCCGCAAACGCCGCGCATCCGCGGGCTGCTGTTTGCCACCGTGGTGCTGGCGCTGTGCATGGCCGCCAGCATTCCGCAGGCGTTTGGCGATCGCGGCCTGGTGTTTGCCGCCTGCTACGCCGCCATGCAGGTGGGGCGCACGGCCTTCATCGTGTGGGAGCTGGGCGCCGGCCACCCGCTTGCCGCCAACTACCGCCGCATGCTGGGCTGGCTGTGCATCGCGGCCGCTTTGTGGATTGCCGGCGGCCTGCTGGGGTACGAGGGGCGCGTCGTCTGCTGGCTGCTGGCGATTGCCTGCGAGTACCTTTCGCCCATGGTGGGCTTTGCGCTGCCGGGCCTGGGGCGTTCGTACACGCGCGACTGGACGATAGATGGCGGCCACCTGGCCGAGCGTTGCCAGGCCTTCGTCATCGTGGCCCTGGGCGAAACCCTGGTGGCCAGCGGCGCGCCCCTGTCCGAGGCAGGGCAGTGGACGCCCGATGTCCTGCTGGCCCTGGCCGCCACCTTCACCGGCACGCTGGCCATGTGGTGGCTGTACTTCGGCACGTCCAGCGAGGACGCCAGCACCGTCATCAAGGCCTCGGACGACCCGGGGCGCATGGGCGCCTACTTTCACTACATACATGCCGTCCTGGTGGCCGGCATGATTGGCGGGGCGGTGGGCAATGACCTGGTCATGCTGCACCCACGCGCGGGCATGGACATGGCCCAGGCGCTGACCCTGGCGGGCGGGCCTGCCGTCTACCTGCTTGGCAGCGCGGTGTACAAGCGGGTGGTGTATGGCCGCGTGCCGCTGTCGCACATCGCCGGGGCGCTGGCCTTGCTGGCGCTGGTGCCGCTGGGGCAGGGCGCGCCGCTGCTCTACATGGGCTGGCTGACCACGGCCCTGCTGCTCACCGTGGGCTGGTGGGAGGCGCATGTGCGGCGCGGCTACCGCCCCGGCAGCAGCCGCCCGTCGTAGTGAAAGCGCCCACGGTCGGTGGCCGTGATGTGGGCCGCGTCGGGGTGCAGCGGGTTGATCAGCACGTTGTACTCCAGCGGCACGATGACCGACGGCACCAGCAGCAGGGCGCTGGCGCGGCCTTGCAGCCAGGCCGTGCCAAAGGCGGCGGCCGACACGCTGCGCGGCAACTGGTTCCACCCCCTGGGCAGGTCCTTGCCATCGAGCCTGCGTGCGCGCTGCCAGACGGCGGCGGGAATCTGGATTTGCACCACATAGCGGGCAATCGGCAGGCCGCTGGCGTTCAGGTGCACCACGGTTTCCAGGCAGGCCAGGGCGATGGACTGGGCGGCGTAGACCACCGGCATGTCCTTGGCGTTCCAGCGCCCGCCGGTGGTGGCGGCGCCCTTGCCGTCCAGGTCGGTGGCGCGCCAGGCGGGGCCCTGTGTGGCCAGGCGCCAGACGGAGACGCTGGCGGGCTGAAGGCTGGTCACGCGTAGGCGCCAGAGACCATGGCGTGCAGCAGCGATTCGACCAGCGCCGCGCCGGTGGCCGTGTCCAGGTAACCGGCGGGGCAGTTGCCGCCCAGCGCGGGGTTGGGCTGCTCTATCCACTGGCCCAGCCACTGGGCGGCGTCAAAGCCCTGCGCGTCGCCATAGTCCTTGACCAGCTGCTGCACCAGGCCCACCAGGCGCATGGTCTGGAAGACGCGCTCGCTTTGCTCCACGGGCAGGCGCTGGTTTTCCTTGATCTTGCGTGCCAGCGTGGACTTGGGCAGGCCCAGGATGCTGATGTAGCGGTCTGTGGACAGGTGCAGGTCTGCCGCCACCTGCGGCACGCCCTGGGCCGGCAGGCCGCGTTTCACATAGTCGATCTGCTCCTGCACCGGCAGGTCAAAGGCATCGGCATAGGCCATCACGGCGCCGGCCTGCCTTGGGGCGGCGGATTTTTCCCGGCGTTGATGGGGGGTGGCGGTGTGCATGGCTGGCCTTTCCGTATATCGTTTGAGAATTATAAAATCTCAAACGAGATTGTGCATCTTTTGACGGGTCAGGGCATGGTGCTTGTTGGGATGATCGCTCCACGTCTGAAGCTCTCAATGGCACTATTTCCTGCGACGCCGCCATCATCGGCGCCGGCCCCGCGGGCCTGATGGCCGCCGCTGGCCCGCAAGCGCTGCACGCCCTGCGCTCAGCGCCCAGTCACACCGGGCAGGCGGGTGTGGCTGGCATCCCGGCGTTGCCGGCCTGTGCGGCACGCGCGGCAGACCAGGCCTCATAGCCACCGCGCAGCGGCCGCACGTTGGTGAAGCCCAGGCGCTGCAGCCGGCGCGCGGCGCGGATGGCGGTGGCGTCCTGCGGGCAGGCGCACAGGGTGACTATGGCGGTGTCGCGGGGCCAGCCGCGAGCCTGGCGTGCCAACTGGCGCAGCTCGACCGCCTGGGCCTGGGCGATGGGATCGCTGGCGGCCAGCACCGTGCCGCGCAGATCCAGCAGGCGCGGCGGCGCGGCCGAGGCCAGCGCGGCCTGCAGCGCATAGGCCTCGATGTGCGGCATGGCGGCCCAGCGCGCAAAGCGCTGGCGGCGCCAGAACTTGACCCCCAGCCACAGCGCCAGCGCCACGGCCAGGCCCAGCAGCGCCAGCGGGCCGTGCGTGCGCATCAGCGCCAGCAGCCGGCCGACCTGTTCGCGCAGCAGCCAGCCCAGCAGCAGCGCCGTGCCGGCCCAGAGCGTGGCGCCGCCGGCCGCAGCCAGCGTGAAGCGGGCCACCGGCATGCGCGCCAGCCCGGCCACCGGCGCCGCCACGGCCGAGAAGCCGGGCACGAACTTGGCCAGCAGCAGCGCCGGCGCGCCCCAGCGTGCAAAGCGCTGCTCGGTCTGCATGACACAGCTGCCGGGGTTGATGGACAGGCGGCACAGCAGCGCCAGCACCTTGTAGCCATAGCGCCGGCCCAGCAGGTACCACAGCCGGTCGGCCAGCATGGCCGCGGCCAGCGCCGCGGCGAGCGCCCCGGCCACCTGCGGCCAACCGGCGGCCAGGCTGCCCACGAGCAGCAGCGTGGGCCACGCCGGCACCGGCGCGCCCAACTGCTGCAGCAGCACGTTGCCGAACACCAGCCAGGGGCCGTAGTGGGCGAGGGAAGCGGACAGCGTGTCGGCGGTCATGGAGGCTCAAGCAACGGTGGGTGCGCCAGCGCCGATCATCCCATGCGGCCAAAGCGCCCACTGTTGAAGTCGTTGACCGCCTCGGCGATCTGCTGGCGGCTGTTCATCACGAACGGGCCGTAGCCGACCACCGGCTCGTCGATCGGCTCGCCGGCCAGCACGAGCAGCTTGGCATCGTCGCCCGCCGTGATGCCTATGCCAGTGCCGGTGGTGGACAGGGTGGCCATCTCCGCGGCGCGCAGCACGGTGGCGCCACTGGGCGCGTTCACCGCATTCACCGTCACCGTGCCGTCCAGCACCACGATCAGCGTGCTCCAGCCCTCGGGCTGGCTCAGGTCGGCGCTGCGGCCGGCGGCCAGGCGTACGTCCCACAGGTTGAGCGGCGAGTAGGTCTGGGCCGGGCCCCGCGTGCCATCGAATGCACCGGCGATCACGCGCACGCTGCCCGCGCCCCTGGGCAGGGCCCGCGATGGAATCTGCGCATCGGTGATGCCCTGGTAGTGCGCCGGTGTCATCTTGTCCCTGGCGGGCAGGTTGACCCACAGCTGCACCATCTCGAACGGCCCGCCGGTGCGGCTGTAGGCATGCGAGTGGAATTCCTCGTGCAGGATGCCGCCGCCGGCGGTCATCCACTGCACGTCGCCCTTGGCTATGACCCCGCCGGCGCCGGTGGAGTCGCGGTGCTCCACCTCGCCGTCATAGACGATGGTCACGGTCTCGAAGCCACGGTGCGGGTGCTGGCCCACGCCGCGCCGGTAACCAGTGTTGGGGCCGAAGTGGGTGGGCGCCGCATAGTCCAGCAGCAGGAACGGGCTGCGCTCGGCCACGCCCTCGCCGCTGTAGCCGAACATGCCATGCACCGGAAAACCGTCGCCCACCCAATGACGATCGGGCGCGCTGCGGGTGGACAGAACTTGCTTGAGGGTGGTGGTTGCGGTGGTCATGGTCTCTCCCGGATCGCGTGGTGCGCCGGCCCAGTGCCAACGCATGATTGAATGGTACGTAGCTATGAATCAGGAATAAATAGCCTGAATCCGACCAGATCATCCTGAAAATAGAACAATATCAACAGTCCGCTGGGCGTTGCCCCATAACTTTTATGCAAAAACCACTTGTAACGCTTATCTGGAAAGCGCATATAGCTATCAAATTAAGTGTGTTGGAAGTGTTGCAGTGGAAGACCTGAACGATCTGGCCTACTTCGCCCAGGTGGCCGAGCACGGCGGCTTTGCCGCCGCCGAGCGCGCCACCGGCATTCCAAAGTCCAAGCTCAGCCGGCGCCTGGCCGAGCTGGAGGCGCGCCTGGGCGTGCGCCTGATACAGCGCAGCACGCGCCGCTTCGCGCTGACCGACATCGGCCAGCGCACGCTGCAGCACGCGCGCGCCATGCTGGCCGAGGCCGAGGGCGTGCAGGCCCTGGTGCAGGAGCAGGTGAGCGCGCCGCGCGGCACGGTGCGCCTGTCGTGCCCGCCGGCGCTGCTGCAGCATGCC
Organism: Pseudomonadota bacterium; assembly: GCA_018240995.1. Lineage (GTDB taxonomy): Bacteria > Pseudomonadota > Gammaproteobacteria > Burkholderiales > Burkholderiaceae_C > Alicycliphilus. Next base: position 7,001 of record JAFEES010000566.1, read on the forward strand.
GTGGGCGACATGCTGGCGCGCTTTCTCAACGCCTGGCCCCAGGTGCGCGTGCAGGTGCAGGCCACCAACCGCAATGTGGACGTGTGGCACGACGGCGTGGATCTGGCCCTGCGCGTGCGCGCGCCCGACGCCGATCTGCCGCAGGACGAGATCGTGAAGGCGCTGGCGCGCAGCCCGCATGTGCTGGTGGGCGCGCCCCGGCTGTTCACCGCCGCCGCGCCGCCCAGCACGCCCGATGAACTGGTGCGCTTACCCACGCTGGGCCTGGGCAACTCGCCGGACGAAAGCCTGTGGCGCCTTGCGGGGCCGGCCGGGGCGCAGGCGAATGTCGCGCTCACCCCGCGCCTGGTGGCCGACGACATGAGTGCGCTGCTGTGCGCCGCCCTGGCCGGCGTGGGCTGCGCCACGCTGCCGCGCATGATGGTGCACGACCTGCTGGCACGCGGCGAGTTGCTGGAGCTGCTGCCCGGCTGGGCGCCGGCGCCCGGCCTGGTGCAGGCGGCCTTTGCCAGCCGCCAGGGCATGCGGCCCGCGGTGCGCCAGCTGCTGGATGCGCTGGCCAGTGGCTTCGACGCCCTGGTGCGCGAGGGCCGCTGCGTGGAACCGCTGGCGTGAGCGCCCGCAGGCGGGTTCGAATGCCGGCCATTTCGCTGCACCGGGTGCGCTTGGTGGGATGATTGGCGCATGTCTTCTGTTCTGGCCGATTCATCCGATTCATCCGATTCATCCTCCGCACAGCACTGCGACGTTGCCATTATTGGCGCCGGCCCGGCCGGCCTGATGGCCGCCGAGGCTGCAGCCGCCGCCGGCGTGCGCGTGCACGTGTTCGACGCCATGCCTTCCGTGGGCCGCAAGTTCCTGCTGGCCGGCAAGGGCGGGCTCAACCTCACGCATTCCGAGCCCCTGGCACCCTTTCTGTCGCGCTACGGTGCCCGCGCGGCGGCGCTGGCGCCCTGGCTGCACAGCTTTGGGCCGCAGCAGCTGCGCGACTGGGCCGATGCGCTGGGCGTGCAGACCTTCGTCGGCACCTCGGGCCGCGTGTTTCCGCAGGGCATGAAGGCAGCGCCGCTGCTGCGCGCCTGGCTGCAGCGCCTGCGCGCGCAGGGCGTGCAGTTGCACATGCGCCATCGCTGGCTGGGCTGGGAGGGCGCCGGCGTTGACGACACTGAGGGCGCGGCGCAGCGGCTGCGCTTTGCCACGCCCACGGGCGAGGCGCTGGTGACGGCGCGCGCCGTGGTGCTGGCGCTGGGTGGCGGCAGCTGGGCGCGGCTGGGCTCGGACGGCGCATGGGTGCCCTTGCTGGCCGCGCGTGGCGTGGCCATGGCCCCGCTGGTGCCGGCCAATTGCGGCTTCGATGTGCCGCGCATGGATCCGGCCGCGGGCGTACCCGTGGGCGAGACGCGCCGCGCCTTCTTCCAGGAACTGCTGGGCCGCCAGCCAGCGCCGGCCGTGGGCTGGACGGCGCATTTCGCCGAACGCTTCGCGGGCCGGCCCTTCAAGTCGGTGGCGCTATCGTTCACCGACAGCCAGGGGCGGCACTTCGCGCGCCGCGGCGAATTCGTGGCCACCGCCACCGGTGTCGAGGGCAGCCTGGTCTACGCCGCATCCAGTCTGCTACGGGGCGAGATCGCCGCCCATGGCCACGCCACCTTTCACCTCGACCTGCTGCCCGACCACACTAGCGAGCGCGTGCTGGCCGAGGTGCGCCACCCGCGCGGCGCGCGCAGCCTGTCCAGCCACCTCAAGGGCCGCCTGGGGCTCGACGGCATCAAGGCCGCCATCCTGTACGAGCAACTGGGCAAGGACGGCATGGCCGACCCGCTGGCGCTGGCCCATGCCATCAAGGCCCTGCCGATCACGGTGGTGGCCGCACGTCCGCTGGACGAGGTCATCAGCACCGCCGGCGGCGTGGCATTCGAGGCCCTGGACGCCCACTTGATGCTGCAAGCCCTGCCCGGGGTGTTCTGCGCCGGCGAGATGCTGGACTGGGAGGCGCCCACGGGCGGCTACCTGCTCACCGCCTGCTTTGCCACCGGCCGCGCGGCGGGCGAGGGGGCGGCGCGCCGGCTTCAGAACCGGGTGCGGTAGTACAGCATGGGCCCGCCGCCGCGGGCGCGCAGCAGCAGCCGCGAATTGCCCTCCAGCTGCAGGCCTATGGCACCAAATTCCGGCGCCCAGCCGGGCGCGCGGGAGCTGGACCATTGCACCTCAAGCCGGGTGCCGAAGGCCGGTTGATCCTGCTGCCAGATCATGCCCTGGGCATCGCGCATGGCCTGGTGCTGTGGCATGCGCGCCCAGGCGTGAAGGTCGAGCAGCGTGCGTCGGTCGAGCCGCGAGCGCCAGCGCAGGCCCAGGTCATATGCCATGGGCGACAGGTCGGCGCCCCGGGACTGCGCCACCACGCCCAGCGACAAGCCCAGGCTGGACGCCTGCCGCGGCGTGAGCCAGCCGGTGATGTCGGTGTAGTGGATGGAGGCCGCCGGTACCCGGCTGGCAGCGGCCGGGTAGTCGTCAGTGCGCAGCGTGAAGGCGGCATCGTCAGCCCGCGCCGCGCCGGCCCAGGCCGCGACGCTAAGCGCGCCGCACCAGCAAACATACCGCCACGGGAGCGGCCAATTGGGCGACGGTGCAAGCATGAGCGCATTCACGGCGGTACCTTGAACGACCAAGCATGCTGCCAGTATGAATGGCGCACCGGATGCTGGCAACATCCAAAGCCCATGGCCCAACAGGGATCGGGCCGACACGGCTGCGCCACCGGCGTGGTGCGCCTGCGCTGCGCAAGATGGGATGGGGAAAGAAAGAGGGTGACGAGCCTTACCCCCGGCACTGGCTCCACAGTTAGGGCTGCTTGGTTCCCCACCTGACCCGGTTGGCCGCTTCACCATGCGGGGAGGCCCGTCAAGGCGAGATTGTACGCGCAAGCGGCGGGTGTTTTGAGCTGCCAGGGCTTCGCCTGGGGCCGCGGCAGGCCACATAGAATCACCCCCCATGTCTTACCTCGTGCTCGCCCGTAAATACCGCCCCAAGACCTTCTCGGAGATGGTGGGGCAGGAGCATGTGGTGCAGGCGCTGACGAATGCCCTGACGCAGCAGCGGCTGCACCATGCCTATTTGTTCACCGGCACGCGCGGCGTGGGCAAGACCACGGTGTCGCGCATCCTGGCCAAGTCGCTCAACTGCCAGGGGCCCGATGGCACAGGCGGTATCACCGCCACGCCCTGCGGCGTGTGCCCGGCCTGCCAGGACATAGACAGCGGGCGCTTTCCTGATTACACCGAGCTGGACGCCGCATCCAACCGCGGCGTGGACGAGGTGCAGGGCCTCTTGGAGCAGGCCGTGTACAAGCCGGTGCAGGGGCGCTTCAAGGTCTTCATGATCGACGAGGTGCACATGCTCACCAACACCGCCTTCAACGCCATGTTGAAGACGCTGGAGGAGCCGCCCGAATACCTCAAGTTCGTGCTCGCCACGACCGACCCGCAGAAGGTGCCGGTGACGGTGCTCAGTCGCTGCCTGCAGTTCAACCTGCGGCCCATGGCGCCCGAGACGGTGCTGGAGCATTTGACGCGCGTGCTGGCCGCCGAGCAGGTGGCCGCCGAGCCCCAGGCGCTGCGCCTGCTGGCGCGCGCCGCGCGCGGCTCCATGCGCGACGCGCTCAGCCTGACCGACCAGGCGATTGCCTTTGGCAGCGGCCAGCTGCAGGAGGCCAGCGTGCGCCTGATGCTGGGCAGCGTGGATCGCAGCCATGTGTTCCGCCTGATCGAGGCACTGGCCGGCGGCGACGGCCGCACGGTGGTGGAAACGGCCGATACGCTGCGCGTCAACGGCCTGTCGGCCGCCAGCACGCTGGAGGAAATGGCTGCCGTGTTGCAGCGCATGGCCGTGCTGCAGGCCGTGCCGCAGATGGCCGCTGCCGTGGACGCGAGCGACCCCGAGGCGGCCGAAGTTGCGCGCCTGGCCGCTGCCCTGCCGGCCGACGAGACGCAGCTGCTCTACAGCATTTGCCTGCACGGCCGCACCGAGCTGGGCCTGGCGCCCGATGAATACGCCGCCCTGACCATGGTGCTGCTACGCCTGCTGGCCTTCAAGCCTGCCGGCGCTATCGGAGCCGTGGCGGAAAAAAAAACTCTGACACGGCCTGAGCCCGCCGCACCAGTCCCCGCGGCTCCCGCCCCGGCGGCCCCGGCCCCGGCCCCGGCCGCGGTGCAGCCGGCGCAGCATGCGGTGCGCGAGCCGCAGCCGCCAGCCGAGCCAGCCACACGCGCGCAGCCCACGCCGGACGAGGTGAACCGGGCCGTGCTCGATGCCATGGACGCGCCGCCGACGGCACAGCAAGCGCCCGCACCCGTGGTACGCCTGCCTGTGCGGGCGCCAGATGATTTAAGGTCAAAACAACCTCAAGCGCCTGCCAGCCAAGCCTGGGAAGCTACTGAAACGGTAGCTATACCGGTACGCGCCGCGCCCGAACCCGGCCCGCGTTTGCAGCCACTCGGGCAGGCCGGCGCGGCATCGGCACGTCTGGTGACTACCGAGGAGGGCGATTTCTGGCATGCCACGGTGCAGCAGCTGATTGCCGAGGAAGCCATCACCGCCTTGGTGCGCGAGCTGGCCCTGCAGTCGCAGCTGGTCGGGCGCGAAGAGGGCCATTGGCTGCTGCGCGTGGAACGCGAGTCGCTGAACCAGCCCCAGGCGCGTGAGCGCCTGCGCGCGGCACTGGAGGCCGCCGGCCATGCGCGGCAGATCAGCGTGGAGCTGGGCACCGTCAGCGACAGCCCGGCGCGCCGCAACGCCCACGCTGCGGCCGCGCGCCAGCGCCAGGCCGAGGACATCGTCAACAACGACCCCTATGTGCAGCAACTGGTGCGCGACTTCGGCGCGAAAATCGTGCCCGGAAGCATCAAGCCGATTTAAATTTTTTTGATAAGCAAAGGAAGTACACATGTTCAACAAGGGACAGCTCGCCGGCCTCATGAAGCAGGCCCAGGCCATGCAGGACAACCTCAAGAAGGCCCAGGACGAGCTCGGCAGCATCGAGGTCGAGGGCGAATCCGGCGCCGGCCTGGTCAAGGTCTTGATGACCTGCAAACACGACGTCAAGCGCGTGACCATAGACCCCAGCCTGCTGGCCGAGGACAAGGACATGCTGGAAGACCTGGTGGCCGCCGCCTTCAACGCCGCCGTGCGCAAGGCCGAGGAGACCAGCCAGGAGAAGATGGGCAAGATCACGGCCGGCATGCCAGGCCTGCCCGGCGGCATGAAGTTCCCGTTCTGACGGTGCCACGACGCACCGCCCCATGTCCGACACCAGTTCCGTTGACGCCCTGATCCAGGCGCTGCGGCGCCTGCCCGGCGTGGGCATCAAGTCGGCGCAGCGCATGGCGTTTCACCTGCTGCAGCATGACCGCGCGGCGGCGCAGCAGCTTTCGCAGGCGCTGGCGCAGGCCTGCGCGCAGGTGGGCCATTGCGAGCGCTGCTACACCTTCACCGAAGGGGCGGTGTGCGCCACCTGCCTGGATCCGGCGCGCGACGCCACGCGGCTGTGCGTGGTGGAAACGCCGGCCGACCAGTCCGCCATGGAGCGCACGGCCGCATTCAAGGGCCTGTACTTCGTGCTCATGGGCCGGCTGTCGCCGCTGGACGGCGTGGGGCCGCGCGACATCGGCGTGCAAAAGCTGCTGGAGCGCGCCGGCGACGGCGTGGTGCAGGAGGTGATCCTGGCCACCAGCTTCACCGCCGAGGGCGAGGCCACGGCCCATGCGATTGCCGAGGCGCTCAAGCGCCGCGGCATCCACGTCACGCGCCTGGCGCGCGGCGTGCCGGTGGGCAGCGAGCTTGAATACGTAGACCTGGGCACCATCGCGCATGCGCTGGCGGATAGGCGCTGAGCGCTGAGCGTTTGGCGTTTGGCGTTTGGCGGAGAATGCGACGCACAACGCACAACGCACAACGGAGGCCGCAATGTCCAGCAACCCTTTCACCCTGGCCTATGGCTGCGTGCTGGTGGCGGCGCTGCTGCCCATGTTCTGCGCCATCCTGGCCAAGGCCGGTGCCATGCCCAGCGGCCGCAACCACGATCCGCGCGCCTGGCTGGCGGCGCAGACCGGCTGGCGCGCGCGCGCCAACGCTGCCCAGGCCAACAGCTTCGAAGGCCTGCCGTTCTTCATCGGCGCGGTGATCATCGCCCACCAGCTGGGTGCGCCCCAGGCGCGCCTGGATTTGCTGGCCTGCACCTTCATAGTCCTGCGCCTGGCGTATATCGCCCTGTATGTGGGCGACAAGGCCACGGCGCGCAGCCTGGTCTGGGGTTTGGGCCTGCTGGTGAACATTGCCATCATGCTGCTGGGCTGGCGCTGAGGCGCGTGCTTCGCGGCTGGGCGTAAAATAGCGCCATCCGGCTTGCCCATTCAGCGCAAGCCGCTATTTTTTTGATAGTTATGCAGGCTTGTGACTAGTGTTCTGAGCTGGAGGTTCGTTGAATAACAAATCGACCGAGATCGGTGTCAGGCAAGGCGCAAACCGCAGCCATAGCCGTAGCTATGGCGAGGATTTGCAACGCGGCATGGCGCCGATAGTCGGGTGATTTGTTCATCGAATTTCCAATTCAGGACACTAGCCCTGCATGGCGCTTTTCCACGTTTTCCATGATTGATCTCCGGGGTATCACCCAGATTTACCAGGGCCCACAAGGCCCGGTCGAGGCCCTGCGCGGCATCGACCTGCATGTCACGCCGGGCGAGGTGTTCGGCATCATCGGGCGCTCGGGCGCGGGCAAGAGCTCGCTGGTGCGCGTCATCAACCTGCTCAATCGCCCCTCGGCCGGCCAGGTGCTGGTGGCCGGGCGCGACATGACGCAACTGAATGACGCCGATTTGCGCGCCGCGCGGCGCGAAATCGGCATGGTGTTCCAGCATTTCAACCTGCTGTCCTCGCGCACGGTGTACGGCAATGCCGCGCTGCCGCTGGAGCTGGCCGGCATGCCGCAGGCCGAGATCAAGAAGCGCGTCGATCCGCTGCTGGATATGGTGGGCCTGGCGCACCTGGCCGACCGCTACCCGGCGCAGATCTCGGGCGGACAAAAGCAGCGCGTGGGCATTGCGCGGGCGCTGGCCAGTAGCCCTAAGGTGCTGCTGTCCGACGAGGCCACCAGCGCGCTGGACCCCGAGACCACGCGCTCCATCCTGGACCTGCTGCGCCAGGTGAACCGCGAGCTGGGCGTGACGGTGGTGCTGATCACGCACCAGATGCAGGTCGTCAAGCAGATCGCCGACCGCGTGGCGGTGATCGAGGCCGGCCGCATCGTGGAGATGGGCCCGGTGATCGACGTGTTCACCAAGCCCCAGCAGGACATCACCAAGAGCCTGATCGACGAGATCGTGCCGCAGGAGCTGCCCGCCGGCGTGCTGGCGCGCGTGCGCAGCCTGGCGGGGCGCCTGGAGGCCGGGGCCAGCGGCCAGCTGCTGCGCCTGTCCTACGCGGGCGAGCATGCCTACGAGCCCATCCTGTCGCACCTGATCCGCGAGCTGGGGCTGGATCTGTCCATCCTGCACGGCCAGATCGACGAGATCCAGGAGCAGACCTTCGGCTCGCTGGCCGTGTACGCCAGCGGCCCCATGGCGCGCATTGGCGCGGCCATCGACTATCTGCGCGCCAACGGCGTGGTGGTGCGCACCGTGGAGGTGAATTGAGATGTTCGAAAACTTTTCCGAAATGATGCTGGAGCTGTTCGCCACCTCGCTGTGGGAGACGGTGATCATGGTGGGTGCCTCGGGCATCCTCGGCGCCCTGGTGGGCATCCCGCTGGGGGTGTTTTTGCGCCTGACGGACAAGGGCGGCATCCTGCAGAACGCGCCGCTCAACAGCGTGGTGGGCGGCATCGTCAACGCCGTGCGCTCCACGCCCTTCATCATCTTGCTGGTGGCCATCATCCCGTTCACGCGCCTGGTCACCGGCACCTCCATCGGCACCTGGGCCGCCGTGGTGCCGCTGACGCTGGCGGCCGCGCCCTTCATCGCCCGCCTGGTCGAAACCGCGCTGCGCGAGGTGGACGGCGGCCTGATCGAGGCCGCGCAGTCCATGGGCGCCACCACCGGCCAGATCGTCTGGAAGGTGCTGCTGCCCGAGGCCATGCCGGGCATAGTCGCCGGGCTGACCATCAGCTTCGTCAGCCTCACGGGCTACTCGGCCATGGCCGGCGCCGTGGGCGGCGGGGGGCTGGGCGACCTGGGCATCCGCTACGGCTACCAACGCTTTCTGCCCGACGTGATGCTGGCCGTGGTGGTGATCCTCATCGTCTTCGTGCAGGCCATACAGAGCCTGGGCGACTGGGTGGTGCGCCGCATGTCGCACCGCTAATTCCATTTCTAACTCACCCGTGTCGTTGTTGCTTCGCCTTGTCGTGCTACAGCACTGCCTGCACCTTCGTGTCTAGGCACGAATGATTTGGAAACGGAATAAGGTCGTTAAGGCTGTTCACCAGACGTAGAACACCAGCACCCAGGTGCCGCTGACGCTGGCCACGGCCAGCGTCCAGGCGGCAAGCGCCATGGCCAGCCGCCAGGCCGGCGCGCGCGCCCGCAGCAGCAGGCGCGTGCCCAGCGACCAGCTCCACAGGCTGCCCAGCGCCAGCAGCAGCGCCCGTGCCCAGGGCAGCCAGGACAGGGCCACGCCCTCGGCGCGCAGGTGGCTGACGGTCATCATCGACAGGCCCAGGAACAGCCCCATGCCGGCCAGCGGCACCAGCGCCAGCGCCAGGGCGCGCCAGTCCGTGCGCGCCAGGCGCCCCGCGGCATGGCTGGTGATCGCCAGCCAGGAGCCCAGCAGCAGCGCCACGCAGCCGATATAGGCCAGCACGGCCGCGCCGTCCAGCCAGGTGAAGGCATCGCCGTTGTCGGGGTACTGGGTCAGCAGCCACCAGGGGGCGCCGGTGTCCAGCGGCCAGAAAATCTCGCGCGCCACCAGCCATTCGGCGGCGGCCTGCTTGGCGCGCACGAACCAGGGGCTCACCGTCCACTGGAAGGCGCCCATGGCCACGCCCAGCACGCCGTACAGCAGCAGCGTCAGCTCGGCGCCCGAGGCCGGGCGGGCGGCGAGGATTTCCGCCTCGGGCGAGCGCAGCTGCAGCTGCATGGCATCGCGGTGGCCGCTGCAGCGCCCACAGGCGTGGCATTGCGACATGCTGGCCAGCTGCCCGACCTGCAGCAGCGGCGGGCAATCGACGGCTGGCGTGCGCCCGGGAAAGCTCAGCCAGGCCTCGCGGTCGAGCTTGAAATGCAGCGGCGCAATGCGCGCCAGCAGCGCAAACACGCCCGACACCGGGCACAGGTAGCGGCACCAGACGCGCTTGCCGCGGCCGTACATCCAGCCCACGGCCATGGCGGCGACGGTGGAGCCGCCCAGGATCAATAGCGCCGCCTGCGGGTATTCGTAGACGCTGATGAGCTGGCCGTAGACCGTGGTCAGGATGAAGGCCAGCACCGGCCAGCCGCCCCAGCGCAGCCAGCGCGGAATGGCGCCGCCGCGCCCGTGGCGGCTGGCCCATTCGGAGAGGGCGCCCTCGGGGCAGAGCACGCCGCACCACATGCGCCCCATGAGCATGATCGACAGGATGACGAAGGGCCACCACACGCCCCAGAACAGGTACTGCGCCAGCAGCACCAGGCGCTCGTACCACTGCGCCACATAGGGCGCTTTGGCCTGCAGCGGCTGGTGGCAGTCGCTGCCGGTGCATGGGGTGCCATCGACGTAGCTGGCCGCGCCCCAGCCGCCCGAGAACAACCGCGCCTCGGGGTGCGGCTGCGGCAAGAACGCCGGCAGTACCACCAGCAGGGCGTAGAACAGCACGATGGCCCATTGCAGCGCCAGGATGGTGCGGCGGTGGCGCGCCATCCAGTCGCCCAGGCGCGCCAGGCGCGGGCGCGGGGCCTGGGGGGGCGGGCTGCGGCGGGCGGCAGCTTCTCCGCGGTGGCGCGTGATGACCAGCGCTTGCTCGGTGGTGGCCATGTCAGTGATGCAGAGCGCTGCGCGCGACGCGCAGGGTATGAAACCTGGGCGCCTCGACCGCGCCCCCACCTTCATTCCCGCGCAGGCGGGAATCCAGGAGCGTCACCGAGGGGTACTGGATCCCCGCCTGCGCGGGGATGACGGAGCCAAAGTCTTGCCGTGCCATGTCAGGCTCCGGCCGCGCCGGGGCGCTTCAGGCGCCACAGCGCGTAGGCCCAGAACGCCAGGCTGGCCAGCACCAGGCTGGCGGCAGGGCGGGCGCGGTAGCCGGTGAAGTCGGCCAGCAGGCGGCCCGGGCCCTGGCCGTCGGCAAGCCAGGCATTAACGTCCCACAGCGGATCGACGATGGCTGGCAGCCAGTCCAGGGCGATGGCGCGATCCACCGCATTCGCCAGCAGCGCGTTGGCGATGCACAGCAGCAGGATCTCGCTCACGGCAAACAGCGTGCGGTAGTTGAGCAGGCGCGCGCCGCGCGCGGCCAGCCAGGCGGTGGCGCCGGCGGCAGCAAAGCCGGCGCCAGCGGCGGCCAACATGGCGGCCAGCGCCACGCCCCGGCCCTCCATGCCCAGCCCGTAGAGGAAGACCACCGTCTCCGCGCCCTCGCGCCCCACGGCCAGGGCGGTGATGGCGGCAATGCCCCAGCCGCCGGCGCGGCTCTCGGCGCGGCCTTCGAGCTCGCGCCTCATGTGCCGGCCACGCTGGTGCATCCACAGCACCATGTGCACGATGAGGGCCGCGGCGGTGAGCACCATGGCGAGCTGGAAGATGTCCAGCGACTCGCCGGCGAACTCGCTTTGCACGGCAAAGGTGGCCGCGCCCAGGGCGCAGGCCAGGCTGGCGCCGGCGAAGGCGCCGGCCCACAGACGCCGGCGCAGTGGGCCGGGCGCGGGCTGGCGCGCTATCCAGGCCAGCAGCACGCCGATGACGAGCATGGCTTCCAGGCTCTCGCGCCAGACGATGATGAAGGCATTCAGCATGGTGGCGCTTTCCTATTTGGCGATGAGCTGCATCCTGCCGGTCTCGGGGTGGAATTCGTCGATGAACTCATGCACCCCGGGCTTCAAAGGCGGCGTGACGACGAAGGAGCTGGCGCCCGGACTGAGCACCTTTTCCACACGCAGGTTCAGGTTCTCGAACTCCACGGGCGACTGCCCGGCGTTGTGCAGCGTGAGCTTGAGGCGCTTGCCGGCTGGCACCTGCAGCTGCGCCGGCTCCAGGCGGCCATCCCTGGCGGTGACGGCAAAGGTGGGCAGCTCCTGCGCCTGCAGGGCGCCGGCCGCCAGGCACAGCGTGGCCGCCTGCAGGGTTTGCGCGAGGCGATTTTTACTCATGTTTTTATAGCTTATGACGCTTGTCTATCAATAGGTCAGCTGTGCCCGCACCGACAGCAGGTGGAACGGCTTGGCGTCCGGGTTGGCGCCGGGGTGGGCCATGATCTGCAGCGAGGGCGTGACCTCGAACTGCTTGTTCAGGCGCCAGCGGTAATACAGCTCGGCCAGGCGCTCGGCGCCGCGCGCGGCGTAGCCATAGTCGGGAATGCCGTTGCCGTTCAGGTCCAGGCTTGCCGACAGGGCGCGCCAGCCACGCGAGGACTGTAGCCAGCCCCCCGCCAGGCCCAGCGCGTCGCCGCCACGCCCCCAGCCGTAGCCCAGCAGTTCCAGGCCCGCGGTGAGCGCCTTGTCGAAGCGCGCGCCGCTGCCGTTGATGTGCTGGCCGTAGCGGCCGAACAGCGTCAGCGCATCGCCCACGCGCTGATCCACCGACAGGCCCCAGCCCGAGCGTTGGGCGCTGCCGTCCTGGAAGGTGGGTGCCTGGCCCGTGCGCCAGTAGTACAGGCGATAGTTGCCCGGCAGCCCGCCCATCAGGCGCAACTGCGTCTCGGCCTGGGCCAGGATCAGCGGCGAGGAGAAAAAGCGTGAGTAGTTGGCCCCGTTGCCGGCGCCGAACACGCCCAGCGACAGGCGCCAGGGCTCGCGCTTGTCCGTCTTGTTCAGGTAGGACACGCGAAAGCCCGGCGTGAAGCCGTTGCGATCCACGCCGATGTCGCCGCCCGCGTCCAGCAGCGGGTTGTGCACGAAGGCTGTGTTCAAAAACTGGCGCGTCTCGTCGTTGGCGGCGGCATTCTGGTCGAAGAACAGGAACGGATCCATCTTGCCGAAGTTGATCTCCAGCGTCTCCTTGGAATGCGGCTTGAAGCCGCCAAAGGGCAGGGGAATGGTGGCCTGGTACCAGGCCTGGCCGAGGATGGCCACCGAGTCGTCGGGGCTGGTGGAAGTGACGCGAAAGGCGCTGGCGTTGGGCTTGGAGAACGAATACATGTCGTTCAGCCCGGCGCCCTGGCCAAAGCGTATATGGGCGAAGATCTTGCTGTCGGTGTTGCCTATGGGCTCCAGCGGCACGCTGACGAAGGCGTCGCCGCGATAGTTGAGCTGGCTGTTGCCGAACTTGCCGTCGATGTCGCTGCCCGGCTGGTGCACCGCGGCCGCGGGCCGCTGGGCCGTCGTGGTCAGGGCGAAGCCGACCTGTATTCCGTCCAGCGACTCCACCGTGCGCGCGGCCTTGAGCATGCCCAGCGACTGCAGTTCCACGGCCTTCAGGCGGGTGACGATCTCGGGCTCGTTCTCGCTGATGCGATCCGTGGCCAGGGCCTTGTCGGTGGCCTTGCCCTGCTGCTCCAGTGCCTCTATGCGCGCGCTCAGGCGCTTGATCTGTGCCAGCAGTTCGGCCACCTCGGTGCTCTCGGCAGCGCCGGCGCCGCTACAGGCGAAGGCTACGGCCAGGGCCAGTGTCAGGGGCGTGCGGCGCATCTCGGTTCTCCATGACGCTGCGCGCCAGCCCCAGCCGGTGAAACCTGGGCGCCACGACCGCAGCCCCGCCGTCATTCCCGCGCAGGCGGGAATCCATGGGCCTTGGCCCGGGGCACTGGATCCCCGCCTGCGCGGGGATGACGATGGCAAGGCCAAGGGGAGGCAAAACGGTTGCATTTCAATAGCCACCTTTCTTGCCCACGCCGGCAAAGGTGAACTCCCATTCCATCTCGAAGGGCTTGAACCAGGGGCGCACGCCGGTCAGGCGGTCGGTGTGGCGGCCGAAGTGGTTGCCCTGCGGGTTGTCCTTGGCGTTGGGCGGCAGCACGATGAACTTGACCTTGTACTTGCCCGGGCCCTTGAGCTTGACGTTGTCGCCGTAGTGCGAGCCGTCGTTGGCCACCATGGGCATCATGTCGCCCTTGATGACCTCACCCGAGGGCAGCCGGGTCAGCTCGTACCTGACCTGCAGATAGGGAATCCAGTCGCCTTCCTTGAAGCCGTTGGGGTTGTTGGCCATGGCGTGGATATCGGCTTCCAGGTGGATGTCCGACTCGGCCGCCTTGCGCATATGGCCCTCGGGCTCCATCTCCACGGCCTGCAGGTACACGGCGGCAATCTCCATGCCATGCATGAGTTGCGGCGAACCGATCGGGTATTCGAGCGCCTGGGCAGAAAGCGCCAGGCCCCATGCGACAAGGGCGGTGGCGACGCGGACGGTGAGCTTCATAGGGTTCCTTGAATGACATTAAATGCAAATCATTATCATTCTTGGTTATGTCTCTGTATTGCTGGTTGATCTGTATCAGTCGTTCGCGTGGCCGGGCGCGGCGCGGGTGCCGTCAGGTAGCGGGAGCTTGCCGCTATGCCTTGAGCAAGGCGATGACCTCGTCGTCCTCGACCTGGGAGAAGTCCGCGTAGTACTGGCCCACGGCCTCGAAGTCGCCGGGCGCGTGCAGGCACACCACCTCGTCGGCCAGCGGGCGCACCAGGGCCAGCGCGCTGCGCGAGGCCACGGGCACGGCGCAGATCAGCCGGGCCGGCCGGCGCTGGCGCAGCCCGTGCAGGGCGGCGGCCATGGTGGCGCCGGTGGCCAGGCCATCGTCCACCACGATGACGATGCGCCCTGCCACCGCAAGCGGCGGGCGTATGGGTGTGTACTGCGCACGCCGCTGGCGTATCAGCCGCAGCTGGCGCTCTTTCTCTGCGGCTATGTAGTGCGCGTCGGCACCTGCTGCCGCCGCGTGGGGCGACAGGTAGGTCCAGCCGCTTTCGTCCACCGAGCCGATGGCGTATTCCGGCTGGCCGGGCGCGCCCAGCTTGCGCACCAGCACCACGTCCAGCTCGCCCTGCAGCGCCGTGGCCAGATGCCTGGCCATCGCCACGGCGCCGCGTGGAATGGCCAGCACCAAGGGGTTTTGGCCATGCCAGGCCTGCAGCCGGCCGGCCAGCCGCCGGGCGGCGTCCAGGCGGTCACGCAGCAGGAAGGGGTGGTGCTGTGCGTTCATGGCGTGGCATGGTTGTTGGCGATGATTGTGGAATTTACTGTCAGCGCTGGTATTGCCGTGGGTCTACGATCGCCCCTTTGCGTGGTTTCAACAAGAAAGGCTGACCGTGATCTCCAAGCGCATATTGCTCCAATCTACCCTGGCCATGGCATTGGCCTGCGGCCTTGCCGGCACCGGCTTTGCCCAGGACAGGCCGCTGAAGATAGGCGTGACGGCTGGGCCGCACGCGCAGATCATGGAGCAGGTGAAGAAGGTGGCGGAGAAACAGGGGCTGAAGATCCAGGTGGTGGAGTTCAGCGACTATGTGCAGCCCAACGCCGCCCTGGCTGCGGGTGACCTGGATGCCAACAGCTACCAGCACCGGCCCTATCTGGACGCGCAGATCAAGGATCGCGGCTACAAGTTCGCCGTGGCGGCGAACACGGTCAACTTCCCCATAGGCATCTACTCCAAGAAGATCAAGAAGCTCTCCGAGCTGAAAGAGGGCGCGCGCTTCGGCATTCCCAACGACCCCACGAACGGCGGGCGCGTGCTGCTGCTCCTGCAGGCGCAGGGCCTGATCAAGCTCAAGGAGGGCGCGGGCCTGAAGGCCACGCCGCTGGACGTGGTGGGCAACCCGAAGAAGCTCAAGTTCATCGAGCTCGACGCCGCGCAGCTGCCGCGCTCGCTCGACGACCTGGACGCCTCGGCCATCAACACCAACTTCGCCATCTCCGCCGGCCTGGACCCCAAGACCGACGCCATCGCCCAGGAAAGCCCGGACGGCCCCTACGTGAACCTGCTCGTGGTGCGCGAGGCCGACAAGGACAAGCCCTGGGTGGCGCAGCTGGTCAAGGCCTACCACAGCCCGGAGATCCGCCAGTACATCGACACGCAGTTCAAGGGCTCGGTGCTGCCGGGCTGGTGATGGCGTGGTGCTGGCCCGTTGCATGGCATGGTGTATGGCCTGTTGTCCGACAGCGCAATGCCGCGCGGGCCCATAAGCTGCCAGCTGCCTTGCCCCCTTTGACAGGAGATCTTGTATGAGCAAATACCGTATCGCCGTGGTTGTCGGCAGCCTGCGCAAGGATTCGCACAACCGCCGCCTGGCCCATGCGCTGCAGCGGCTGGCGCCGCCCGAGTTCGAGTTTCATCACCTGCGCATAGACGACCTGCCGCTGTACAACCAGGACGATGACGGCCACCAGGCCGCCCCGGTGCTGCGCCTGAAAAAGGAGGTGGCAGAGTCCCAGGGCGTGCTGTTCGTCACGGCCGAATACAACCGCTCCATACCCGGCGTGCTCAAGAACGCCATTGACAATGCCTCGCGCCCCTATGGCCAGAGTGCCTGGGCAAACAAGCCCGCCGGGGTGATAGGAGTGTCCATAGGCACCATAGGCACGGCCATGGCGCAGCAGCATCTGCGCAATGTGCTGGTGTTCCTGAACATGCACACCATGGCCCAGCCCGAGGCCTTCATCCAGAACAGCGACGCCTTGTTCAATGCCGACGGCAGCATTGGCGAGGTGAGCCGCGCCTTTTTGCAGAACTGGATGGACAGCTACGCCGCCTGGATCAGGCTGCACAACGCCTGAACCCAGCGCGCACTGCTACCAGGCGCCATGGTGCTCCGGCACGCGGGCAACCAGTGGCAGCGCCAACAGCAGCAGGGCGGCCACGGCCGCATACACCCAGGCCTGGCGCGCGCCCGCATCCGCGGCACCCGTCAAGGCCGCCGTGGCCAGCGACACCACGGCAATGGTGCCCAGCTGAAAGCACAGCGAGCGCAACCCGGCAATGGATGACGATTCCTTGGGCGCCAGCTGCAGCCCGGCATTGCGGCTGGCCGGGTTCACCGCACCCGTGCCCAGGCCCACCACCAGGGCCGCCGCGGTCAGCCAGGCATGTGGCGCCATGCCCGCCGGCGGCGCCAGGGCCACCAGCAGCATGCCCACCGCGCTGATGGCGCCGCCCACATACAGCGGCAGGCGATAGCCGGTGCGCCGCAGCGCCATGGTGGCCAGCACCGACAGCACGATGGAGGCGCAGCCCTGGGCCACGAGCAGCGTGCCGGCGTACAGCGCGTTCATGCCGTAGCGGTTGGTTGCGTACAGCGGAATCAGCGCCACGGCCCCTATGCTGATGCCGCCATAGACCATGTTCACCAGATTCACGGCGCCAAAGCCGGGTCCATGTATCAGCCTGGGGCTGATGAAGGGCGTATCGGCGCGCGCCACATGGCGCAGAAACAGCCAGCCGCTGACGCCGGCCACGCCGGCCAGCAGGGCCAGCACGGGCGGCCCGACGGGGGCGTGATCTTCGCCCAGGTAGCTGGCCACCAGCATGCCGGTGAACAGCGCCATGGCCAGCAGGGCCATGCCGGCGCCGTCCATGCGCAGGCGCTGCTGCTGAGCCTGGGGTGGGTCGCGCGGTATGTAGCGCAGCGCCAGCAGGGTCACGGCCAGGCCTATGGGCAGGTTCACGAAGAACACGTCGCGCCAGCTGGCGTAGGTGACGAACAGGCCGCCAAAGATGGGGCCGATCATGGCGCCTATGGGGAAGATGGTGCCGAACAGGCCCACGGCACGGTCGCGCGCCTTGCCGAAATGATCGACCACGATGCCCGTGGCCGAGGGCGTGAAACCGGCGCCGCCGGCGGCCTGCAGCGCGCGCAGCAGCACCAGGGTGACGATGTCGTGCGCCAGGCCGCAGACCAGCGATGCGGCGGTGAAGGTGATGACCGAGCCAAGGAAAACGCGCCGGCGCCCGTAGCGGTCGCTGAGCCGGCCGCTGATGGGCAGCATGAGCACGAAGCCGAAGGCATAGGCGGTAATGCTCCAGCCGGCCCAGTTGACGCTGGTGTGCAGATCGTGTTGCAGCGCATGCAGGGCAGTGGCAACGATGGTCGAGTCCACCGACATCATCAACAAGGCCAGCGAGACTATGCAAAACACCAGCACGCGCCGCGCCGGCGTCAGCTCGTCTGGCGCGGCCGGGATGTCAGTTGCTGGGCCGGTCATGCAGCCATGCTACGCGCCGGCGGCAACCAGCAGGGCAGGGGGCTTATTCGGCGCCGCCTTAGGCCACTTCGGCCAGGCGCTCGCGGTTGGCTGCCTCGGGGTGCGGGACATGCGCGGCAATGGCTTGCGCGGCCTGCTCCAGCGCCTGGGCCCTGGCATCGGCGCCCATGCCAACACCCTCGGCGCGCACGAAGCGCACGTCGCTCACGCCGAAGAAACCCAGCACGGTCTGCAGGTAGCTCTCCTGATGCTCCATGGCCTGGCCTGCTGCGCTGGTGGAATACACGCCGCCGCGGCTGGACGCGATGATGACCGTCTTGCCCTTGGCCAGACCCTCGGGGCCATTCGCGGTGTAGCGGAAGGTGCGACCGGGCTGGGCCAGGCGATCGATCCAGGCCTTGAGCTGGGTGGGAATGCTGAAGTTGTAGAACGGCGCGCCGATCACCACCACGTCGGCCGCCAGGAATTGGCTCACCAGGCGCTCGGAGACGGCGTTCTCGCGCTGCTGCGCCTCGCTCAGGCCCTCGGTCTGGCCGGTGCGCGGGGCCATGGCGTCCACGGTGAAGTGGGCCGGCGCCTCGGCCACCAGATCCAGATAGCCGACCTGCGTGCCGGGGTGGCTGGCCTTCCAGGCCTCAACGATCTGGGCGGTGAGCTGGCGCGAGACGGACTGGTTGCCGGTGATGGCGGAATCGATGTGCAGCAGTTGCATGGAATCTCCTGTGTATCTGGGTTAACCCTTGGTTTGGGCGATGGTTGAATTGTAGTTTGTCCTGAATATTTGATAAGTACCATGAATTGCGTTAGATTGTCCTGAAATTAACAACAATCATCCATGCAAGACCTGAACGACATGCTGTATTTCGCCGAGGTGGCCGAGCGCGGCGGCTTTGCCGCGGCCGGCCGGGCCCTGGGCATCCCCAAGTCGCGCCTGTCGCGCCGCGTGGCCGAGCTGGAGGCAGGCCTGGGCGTACGCCTGCTGCAGCGCACCACGCGCACCTTGTCGCTGACCGAGGTGGGCGAGGCCTACCTGCGCCACTGCCAGGCCATGCGCGAATCGGCCCAGGCGGCGGCGGACGCCGTGGCCCAGGTGCGCACCGAGCCGCGCGGCACCGTGCGCGTGACCTGCCCGGTGACACTGGCACAGACGGTGCTGGCACAGCTGATGCCTGCCTTCCTGGAGCGCCACCCGCTGGTGCGGCTGGAGATGCAGGTCACGAACCGCGTGGTCAACGTGGTGGAGGAGGGTGTGGACGTGGCCCTGCGCGTGCGCGCCACGCTGGACGACAGCGGCAGCATGGTCGTCAAGCGTCTGGACGAGGGTCGGCAGCTGCTGGTGGCCAGCCCCGCGCAGCTGGCGCGCCAGGGCACGCCCGCTGCGCTGAATGACTTGGGGGCCATGGACACGCTGGCCATGTCCGCCGCCGACGGGCGCGCCAGCCTGCGCCTGATAGGCCCCGGGGGGCGGGAGGAGACCGTGCAGTTCACGCCGCGCTATGTGGCGGACGACCTGCTCACGCTCAAATACGCGGCCCTGGCCGGCACCGGCCTGTGCTGGCTGCCCGACTACATGTGCCAGGCAGAGCTGCAGCAGGGCCGGCTGGTGCAGCTGCTGCCCGATTGGTCACAACCCCCCGGCATCGTGCACGCGGTGTTTGCCTCGCGCCGGGGGCTGTCGCCAGCGGTGCGGGGTTTTCTGGACTTTCTGGGCGAGACCGTGGCCGTCCGGTAGCGTTGCTTAGGCGCAGTCAAAGCCCAGGCGCGGCTCGGTCTTGGCCTGCAGCTCTTCACGCGAGACGCCGGGCGCCAGCTCCTTGACCACCAGCCCGCCGTCGGTCACGTCGATGACCGCCATGTCGGTGATGATGCGGTGCACCACGCGCTGGCCGGTCAGGGGCAGCGAGCAGTTTGTCAAAAGCTTCAGGCCGCCGTCTCGCGCCACATGTTCCATGAGCACGATCACGCGGCGCGCGCCGCCCACCAGATCCATGGCTCCGCCCATGCCCTTGACCATCTTGCCGGGGATCATCCAGTTCGCCAGGTCGCCGCGTTCGCTGACCTGCATGCCGCCGAGTATGGTCAGATCCATGTGGCCGCCGCGGATCATGGCAAAGGACATGGACGACGAGCAGATGGAGGCGCCCGGGACGGTGGTGATGGTCTGCTTGGCGGCGTCGATCAGGTCGGGATCGATCTCGTCCTCATAGGGCGCGGGGCCGATGCCGATCAGGCCGTTTTCGGATTGCAGCCACACCTGCAGGCCTTGGGGAACATGGTCCACCACCTTGGTGGGCAGTCCTATGCCCAGGTTCACGTAGTCGCCATCGTGAAGCTCTTGCGCGGCGCGGGCCGCCATTTGTTCATGTGTCCAGGTCATGTCGGCCTCTCAAAGGGTGCGTGGGCGAAAGCTCTTGCGCTCGATGCGTTTCTCGGGATGGGGAACGACGACGATGCGATCGACAAAGATGCCGGGCAAATGCACTTCGTCGGGATCCAGCTTGCCCAGCTCCACGAGCTCCTCGACCTCGACGACCGTGATGCCGCCGGCCATGGCGACCTCGGGGTTGAAGTTGCGCGCGGTGCGCGCGAACATGAGGTTGCCCGATGGATCGGCCTTTTGCGCCTTCACCAGCGACACATCGGCCTTGAGGGCGCGCTCCATGACGTAGGTCTGCCCATCGAATTCGCGCGTTTCCTTGTTCTCGGCCACCACCGTGCCCACGCCGGTGCGGGTGAAGAAGGCGGGAATGCCCGCGCCGCCCGCGCGCAGCCGCTCCGCCAGCGTACCCTGGGGGTTGAATTCGAGCTCCAATTCCCCGCTGAGATATTGCCGCTCAAATTCCTTGTTCTCGCCAACGTAGGAAGAAACCATGCGTTTGATCTGGCGCGTCTGCAGCAACAGTCCCAGGCCAAAATCATCCACGCCGGCGTTGTTGCTGATGCAGGTGAGATTACTGGCGCCGCTGTCGCGCAGCGCCGCTATCAGGGTGGATGGAATGCCGCAAAGCCCAAATCCGCCCACGGCAATGGTTTGGCCGCTGCTGACGATTCCGTTCAGCGCGCTGGCCGCGTCTCCGAATATCTTCCTCATTTTGAATACCAGCCTTTCGTGATAAATCAAATACACGCATTTGAATCAAAACTTCAATTCAAATGGGTGCGCTGATGTTATCGAGGCCGATGGCGGCAGGCAACGGCAAGCCGTGCACGCCCAATGTGCGCATATGCACAAACCGGCGGCATGGGCGCAGCCGAGTCGATGGGGCTCAATCCGGCGGGCGGAAAAAATCCGGGCGCTGGCCAACCAGCTGGCGAATATGGTCCCAGACGCAGCGGTGGCGTTTGATTTTCAACAGGTCTTCAGGGGCGGCAATCCACAGGCTGCGCGTCATCAAGGGCCGGTCCGGGAAGATGCAGACCAGGTCATCGCCCTGGCGCGCGACATAGGGCGTGAGCAACACCAGCCCCATGCCTGCGGCGGCGGCCGTGCGCTGGGCCAGCACGCTGGTGGCGGTGAAGCTGCGCCGGGGCTGGGGCGTCAGTTCCTCCAGGATGCGGTAGCGGTCGCTGACCGATCCATCGTGGATGTAGTCCACGAATTCGTGCTGCTCGATGTCGCCAAGCTGCCGGATGGGCGCATGGGAGTCACGGTAGCCGGGAGAGCAATAGAGGAAATAGTCCACCTGGGCCAGCCGCGCCACCTTGTAGCGCCCCATTTCTGGCGGCTCCAGGGTGACCAGGATCTCCACCTCACGAGTTACCAGGCTGGGAAACTGAGGCTGGGCCATCAGTTCCACATGCAGCCCCGGGTGCTGCTGGCGCAGCCGAGAAAGGCTTGGAGCGAGCACGTTGATCCCGAATGCCTCGGGTGTTCCCACCCGCACGCTGCCTTCGATGAACCCGGCCTGGCCCAGGCTTTGCTCGACCGCTTCGAGCAGGGCGTTTTCCATCTTCTCGGCGTGCGGGATCAGCGCGCTGCCCGCGTCGGTCAACGAGTAGCCGCTGCGGCGCCGGTCGAACAACACGGTGCCGAGCTTGGCTTCCAGCCGGTCGATGCGGCGCGAGACCGTGGAATGCTCAATCCCGAGCCGCTCGCCGGCGAGCGAGATCGTGCCCAGGCGGGCGACTGTCAGAAAGACCCTGAGGTCATTCCACTCCGGGAGCTCATCCATGGACTCATTGTGCGCCAATGCACAATAAGCGTGCAAGCATTTTCTTTGGCAAACGAACCGCGCGCCGCATAATTTTCTCACGTAATCAAATTCACATGCGAGGCATAAATATTCGCATGGATGAAGCTTTGTCCTTGCACTGGCAGGCACAGGGATAAAACACTGGAGACATTATGTCATTCGTCGTGGTACTCGCCGCCCTGGTCTTTCTGATGCTGGCCGCCTACAGAGGCTACAGCGTCATCTTGATGGCTCCCATCGCCGCGCTCGGCGCGGTCATTTTGATCGACCCCTCCGCCGTGGCGCCGGTTTTTTCCGGCGTGTTCATGGAGAAAATGGTCGGCTTCCTGAAGCTGTATTTTCCGGTATTCATGCTGGGGGCGGTATTCGGCAAGGTGATCGAGCTGTCGGGGTTTGCCGAATCCATCGTGGCGACCGCCATTCAATACCTGGGGCGCTCGCGGGCCAATCTCATCATCGTGCTGGTCTGCGCGCTGCTGACCTATGGCGGCGTCTCGGTCTTCGTGGTGGTGTTTGCCGTGTATCCGTTTGCGGCGGAACTGTATCGGCAGGGCAATATCCCCAAGCGGCTGATGCCCGGGGCGATTGCGCTGGGCGCCTTCTCGTTCACCATGGATGCGCTGCCCGGCACGCCGCAGATCCAGAACATCATTCCCACGACCTTCTTCAACACCACCGCATGGGCGGCCCCGGTGCTGGGCGTGCTCGGTTCGCTGTTTCTGCTCGTCGTCGGACTGGGCTACCTGGAATGGCGCCGGCGTGTGGCGGCCAGGAACGGCGAGGGCTATGGCGCCCATGAGCTGAACGAACCGCGCCATGCCGACAGCGCAAGCCTGCCCCCGCCATGGCTGGCCATCATGCCCTTGCTGGTGGTGGGTATCGCCAATTTCTGGCTGACCCGCATGATTCCCGCCTGGTACGGCCAGCTGCACAGCCTCAGCCTGCCGGGCCTGGCCAAGCCCGTGGAGACCAAGATTGCCACGTTGACGGCGGTCTGGGCGGTGGAGGGCGCGCTGCTGCTGGGCATTCTGGTGGTGCTGGCGAGTGCCTTCAGGGTCGTGAAACAGCGCTTTGCCGAGGGCAGCAGGGCGGCCGTGGGCGGGGCCATGCTGGCGTCGATGAACACGGCGTCGGAATATGGCTTCGGTGGGGTGATTGCCGCACTGCCCGGGTTCCTGGTGATCCGCGAGTCGCTGCAGAGCATTCCCGATCCGCTGCTGAACGCGGCCGTCTCCGTGAGCACGCTGGCGGGCATTACCGGCTCGGCTTCGGGCGGCATGAGCATTGCCCTGGCCGCCATGTCGGAGAACCTGATGGCGGCGGCGAATGCGGCGCATATTCCGCTGGACGTGCTGCACCGCGTGGTCTCCATGGCCAGCGGCGGCATGGACACCTTGCCGCACAACGGCGCCGTGATTACCTTGTTGGCCGTCACCGGACTGACGCACCGGCAGGCCTACAAGGATATCTTCGCCATCACGCTCGTGAAAACGCTGGCGGCGCTGTTCGTGATTGCCATGTTCTACCTCACGGGTCTCGTCTGACCCATTACCCTGGAGCTGCAAATGACGCAAACCAACACCCGGTATCAAGGCTATCAGGCCATAGAGTTCGACCGTCCGCTCGACGGCGTGCTGCGCCTGACGTTGAACAAGCCCGAGCGCATGAACGCCCTGGATTCGCGCGGCCATGCCGAGCTGGCCGATGTCTGGCGCGAGATCGACACCGACCCGGATGTCAGCGCCGTGATTCTGCGCGGCGCCGGGCGGGCCTTCTCCGCCGGCGGTGACTTCACCATGCTCCAGGAGATGACGGACGACTTCAATGTGCGCGCCCGGGTGTGGCGCGAGTCGCGCGACCTGGTCTACAACATCATCAACTGCTCCAAGCCCATCGTCTCGGCCATCCATGGCCCGGCGGTGGGGGCGGGGCTGGTGGCGGCGCTGCTGGCCGACATCTCCATCGCCGCCAAGACGGCGCGCATAGTCGATGGCCACACCAAGCTGGGCGTGGCGCCGGGCGACCATGCGGCCATCGTCTGGCCGCTGCTATGCGGCATGGCAAAGGCCAAGTACCACCTGATGCTGTGCGAGCCGCTCAACGGCGAGCAGGCCGAGCAGCTGGGGCTGGTGTCGCTTTCGGTGGACGACGACGCCCTGCAGGACAAGGCCCTGGATGTGGCGCAAAGGCTGGCCACCGGCGCGCCGGCGGCCCTGCGCTGGACCAAGTACGCGCTGAACAACTGGCTGCGCCAAGCCGGCCCGATCTTCGACACCTCGCTGGCGCTGGAATTCATGGGCTTTGGCGGCCCCGAAGCCAAGGAGGGCCTGGCTGCCCTGCTGGAAAAGCGCGCGCCCAGGTTCTCGCAGAGCACGCCGATTTGATCCCGCCTAGGAAAATTGATCAAACATGGCAGCAGCGCCCGGCCAGCAAGCGCAAGCAGCTATCAAACAATGAGCTGGCAAAGGAGACATGAGCATGACAACCGTGGCATTCATAGGCGTCGGCAACATGGGCGCCCCCATGGCGCGCAACGCCCGGCGCGGCGGCTTCGAACTGATGGTTTGCGACCGCAACCAGGCCGTGCTGGATCAGTTCGCCAAGGAGGGCGTGCGGGTCACGACCAGCGCTGCCGACTGCGCAGCCGCCGACGCCATCGTCGTCCTGCTGGCCAACGATGCGCAGGTGTTGGACACGCTGCTGGGCGAGCAGGGGCTGGTGCAGGCGATACCGGCCGGGCACCACCCTATCGTCTGCATGATGGGCACCACCCTGCCCGATACGCTGAACAGACTCAAGGGCCCGATCGAGGCGGCGGGTGGGCGCCTGATCGACGCGCCGGTCAGCGGTGGCATCGTGGGGGCACAGCAGGGCACGCTCAGCATCATCATGGGTGGCGAGGCCGCCGACGTGCAGGCCGTGACGCCGCTGATGCAGACCATGGGCCAGCGCATCTTTCATTGCGGCGCCTTGGGCTCGGGCGAAGTGGTCAAGGTGATCAACAACATGATCTGCGTGACCAATATGTTTCTCACCGCCGAGGCCATAGAGCTGGCGCAAAAGCATGGCGTGAGTTTCGAGAGCCTCTCGCCCATCCTGTCCGTCAGTACCGGGCTGAACTTTCTCACCGCCGATGCGCCCACCGGCAGGGCCCAGTACCACGCCTGGGCGCGGTCGCAGGACGCTTACACGGCGATCTACAACGTGGTGCGCAAGGATCTGCACCTGGCGCTCAAGCTGGCCGAGCTGGGGCAGCTGAACCTGGGACTGCTCAAGGGCGTTTCGCAGTACGTGGACTCGGGCGACCCCGAGGCCATGGGGCGCTGGATGCGCAGCGGCGGCGTGACTGAGTAGGCCTTGGCCGGCAGGCCAGCCGGCATGTGGCCAAGGCTTCTTTATTCCAAAACTAGATAATTTTAAAAGAATATATTCTTTTGAGTTTTAAAAAATCGTCTCGACAATGCCTCCCATTCCTGCAATCCGGAGAGGCACCCATGACAACCCGAATCAAGCTCAAGACCGTTTTTGCCACCCTGGCCCTGGCCGCCAGCACCATTGCATCGGCACAGACGCAGTCACTGCTAAATGTCTCGTACGACGTGGCGCGCGAGTTCTACAAGGACTACAACGCCGCCTTTGCCGCGCATTACAAGAAGAGCACCGGCAAGGACGTGAAGATCGACCAGTCCCATGCCGGCTCCAGCGCCCAGGCGCGCGCCGTGAACGACGGCCTGGCCGCCGACGTGGTGACCTTCAACACCACCACCGACGTGCAGTTCCTGGCCGACAACGGCGTGGTGGCCAAGGACTGGGCGCAAAGGTTCCCGCACGAGGCATCGCCCACCACCTCCACCATGCTGTTCCTGGTGCGCGAGGGCAACCCCAAGCACATCAAGGACTGGGCCGACCTGGTTCGCCCCGACGTGAAGGTCGTCGTCGTCAACCCCAAGACCGGCGGCAACGGTCGCTACGCCTACCTGGCGGCCTGGGGCAGCGTGCGCGAGAAGGGTGGCAGCGACGCGCAGGCGGCCGAGTTCGTCACCAAGATGTACAAGAACGTGCCGGTGCTGGCCAAGGGCGGGCGCGATGCCACGGCCACCTTCTTGCAGCGCAACATAGGCGACGTGCTGATCACCTTCGAGTCGGAGGTGGTGTCGGTGGAGCGCGAATTTGGCAAGGGCAAGGTCGATGCCATCTACCCCTCGGTGAGCATCACCGCCAAGAACCCGGTGGCGGTGGTGGAGCGCACCGTGGCCAAGAAGGGCACGGCGGATCTCGCCAAGGCCTACCTGGACTACCTGTACTCCGACGAGGCGCAGGAGATCGCCGCGAAACACGCCATCCGCCCGCGATCCGAGGCGGTATTGAAGAAGCATGCCGACCTGTTCAAGCCCATCCCGCAGTTCACCGTGGCCAAGTACTTTGGCTCGCTGGTCGAGGCGCAGAAGGTGCACTTCAACGACGGCGGCCAGTTCGACAAGCTGTACCAGCCCGGCAAGTAAGGACGGAGCCGCGGTGAACTCTTCAATTGCCCTGCCCGGTGTCGCCATGGGCGCGTTGGATGACCTGGCCGGCGCGGCTGCCCCCAGGCGCGCGCCGAAGCGCGTGCTGCCTGGCTTCGGCCTGACGCTGGGCTACACGCTGTTCTACCTGAGCATCATCGTGCTCATCCCGCTGCTGGCGCTGCTGACCAAGACCCTGTCCATGAGCTGGCCCCAGTTCTGGGAGGCCGTGGCCGCGCCGCGCGTGCTCGCGTCGTACCGGCTGACCTTCGGCGCCTCCTTCGTCGCCGCCTGCGTGAATCTGGTGTTCGGCCTGCTGATCGCCTGGGTGCTGGTGCGCTACCAGTTCCCGGGCAAGAAGATCGTGGACGCGCTGGTAGACCTGCCGTTCGCGCTGCCCACGGCCGTGGCCGGCATCTCGCTGACCGCGCTGCTTGCCGGCAACGGCTGGGTGGGGCAGTACTTCGAGCCGCTGGGCATACAGCTGGCCTTCAACCCTAATGGCGTGGTGATCGCGCTGATCTTCATCGGCCTGCCCTTCGTGGTGCGCACGGTGCAGCCGGTGCTCGAAGACAGCGAAAAAGAGCTGGAGGAGGCGGCGACCAGCCTGGGTGCCACGCGCTGGCAGATCTTCCGCCATGTCATCCTGCCCAGCATCACGCCGGCGCTGCTGACCGGCTTTGCCATGGCCTTCGCGCGCGCCATCGGCGAATACGGCTCGGTGATCTTCATTGCCGGCAACATGCCCATGGTGTCGGAGATCACGCCGCTGATCATCATCGGCAAGCTGGAGCAGTACGACACCGCCGGCGCCACCGCCGTGGCCGTGGTGATGCTGCTCTTATCCTTCATCCTGCTGCTGGTCATCAACGCGCTGCAGGCCTGGCAGCGCCGCCACGCGGGGATGCCGGCATGAGTGCAATCGCAACCCCAAGCACACGCCGCGCCCAGGCCGGCACCACCGAGGCGCCCTGGGTGCGTTTCGCACTGATTGGCCTGGCTCTGGCGTTTCTGGCGCTGTTTTTATTGCTGCCGCTGGCGGCCGTGTTCACCGAAGCGCTGCGCAAGGGCTGGGACGCCTACCTGGCCGGCCTGGCCGAGCCCGATGCCTGGTCGGCCATCAAGCTGACCCTGCTCACGGCCGTCATCGCCGTGCCGCTGAACCTGGTGTTCGGCGTGGCCGCGGCCTGGTGCATCGCCAAGTATGAATTCAAGGGCAAGGCCTTTTTGACGACGCTGATCGACCTGCCGTTCTCCATCTCGCCGGTGGTCGCCGGCCTGATGTATGTGCTGGTGTTTGGCGCCAATGGCTGGTTCGGCAGCTGGCTGGGCGAGCACGACATCAAGATCATCTTTGCCGTGCCCGGCATCGTGCTGGCCACCGTGTTCGTCACCTTCCCGTTCGTGGCGCGCGAGCTGATCCCGCTGATGCAGGCCCAGGGCAACGACGAGGAGCAGGCCGCCATCGTGCTGGGCGCCAGCGGTTGGCAGACCTTCTGGCATGTGACGCTGCCCAACATCAAGTGGGGCCTGGTGTATGGCGTGATCCTGTGCAACGCACGCGCCATGGGCGAGTTTGGCGCGGTGTCGGTGGTCTCGGGCCATATCCGCGGCCAGACCAACACCATCCCGCTGCATGTGGAAATTCTCTACAACGAATACCAGTCGGTCGCGGCCTTCGCCGCCGCCTCGCTGCTGGCCCTGCTGGCGCTGGTCACGCTGGTCATCAAGTCGATCGCCGAATGGCAGGGCGAGCAGCAGGCCAAGGCCGCCGCCGCGCTGCCGCCGGAGCGGCCTTTGACTCCTTCCCCCACTGGGGGAAGGTAGGGATGGGGGCTGCCTGCACCGAATCACAACGATGGGATGCGCCAGCGCTGCTGGCCCCCACCCCAGCCCTCCCCCAGAGGGGGAGGGAGCAAGGAACTTCATGAGTATCGAAATACGCAACGTCAGCAAGCAGTTCGGCAACTTCCACGCACTGCGCGACGTGAGCCTGGACATCCAGTCCGGTGAGCTGATCGCGCTGCTCGGCCCCTCGGGCTGCGGCAAGACTACGTTGCTGCGCATCATCGCCGGGCTGGAGACGCCGGATCGCGGCAGCATCCACTTCAGCGGCGCGGACACCACCGACGTGCATGTGCGCGAGCGTGGCGTGGGTTTCGTGTTCC
>JAFEES010000567.1 GCA_018240995.1 Pseudomonadota bacterium
ATCATCTGGCGGCGCTTCTCAAGCGCATCCCCCCGGCGGTAGGATGCCTCCACCTTGTCGGACAACTTGTGAGCCAAGGCGAATTCGGCTACGTCCCTCGGGTGGTTTGTACAGTCGCCTACCCAGTCGCGGAAGGTCGATCTGAACCCGTGGGGAACCGCATCAACTTCCATGCGCCGCATCACCGCCGTGAGCGCCATGTCGGACAGCGGCTTGTCATCAGCGCCTGCGAAGACGAGTTCGCTGCTATCTGAGCGTGGCAACCCTTCTAGCAGTTTGACCGCTAGCGTACTTAGCGGGACTCGGTGTTCTTTGCCGGCCTTCATGCGTTCTGCCGGAATGGTCCAGATCGCTTTTTCCCGATTGATTTCTGACCAGAGCGCACCACGGACCTCGCCACTGCGTGATGCGCACAAAATTGCGAATTCAAGGGCACGTGCCGCCAGTCCTTCCCGTACGCGCAGGGCGGCCATAAACTGGGCCATGTCGTTGTAGTCCACGGCCCGATGGCTTTCCACCTTCTGAATGTCGGAAGGTGCGGGTAGCAAGTTATCCAGATGGCCTTTCCAGCGGGCTGGATTCTCGCCTGAGCGGTATTTGCGGGTGGTGGCCCAGTCCAGAACGCTTTCGATCCGTCCGCGCAGTCGGGTAGCCGTTTCGGTTTTGGTCGCCCAGATGGGTTCAAGCACCTTCATCACGTGCTCTTGGTCAATGTCCTTGACCAGCAGCGATCCAATGTGAGGGTACGCATAGGTCTTGAGCGTGCTGCCCCATTGGGCTCGATGCTTGGGGTTCTTCCAGGCTTTCTCATGGGCTTCCATGTATGCCTTGGCGGCTTCCTCGAAAGTCTTTTGGGTTGCCTGCTGCGCTCTCAACTGGCTTGCCAACGCGGCACGTTGCGCGATAGGGTCTGTGCCCTGGCTGACTTCGCCCTTGGCGGCTCGCGCCTTTTCTCGGGCTTGCGCCAGCGGCACGTCGGGGTAGCCGCCCAGGCCCATGTGGCGGCGCTTTGTCCCGACCATGGTGCGCAGCACCCAGGAGCGTGCGCCGGTATCGAGCACATAGAGATAGAGTCCGGCAACGCCGCCCACGGCATGGTGGCCTGGCGTGGTCAAGCGACTGACTTCCAGCGCTGACAGGTCTTTGGCTTTTTTGGGCATGTGGTGAACTCATGGTGGACAGCCTGCTTCAAGCCAAGAAAGTTAGCTAATCCATCAAAGAGCGGTTGATTAATTTACACCATAGTTTCTACCATAAAAATTCTTAATACACTGGATTTTACGAAATGCAGCGCGCCGCAAATAGACGAAAAATTCTGGATTTTTAGAATGAAATCAACAACTTATGATTCATCCATGTTCGTGGATAGACTTCGTTGGATGACATTTCCGGCGGACACAGTCTCCGCCACCCCGCCCTGTCATCAACGCCCGCCGCTGCGGCAGGTGGCGGCCTTTTTGCGCACCGCCATGACACAGCTGATCACCGACGAACTCGATCTGCTCGCTGAACTCGTGCCCACGCCTGGGCCGCGGGTGATCGAGCTGGGCTGCGGCGCGGCGCGCATGGCGCGGCAGATGCTCGAGCGCTGGCCGGGCCTGGACTACATGGGGCTGGAGGTGGACGCCATTCAGCACGCCCGCAATCTGCAGGACACGCCCGCGGGCATGCGCTTCGTGGCCGCGGGCGCGCAGGACATTCCCTGTGGCGCTACAGAATTTGACCTGGCGCTGATGCTCAAGTCCCTGCACCATGTGCCGCTGGCCGTCATGGATCAAGCCCTGGCCGAGGTGGCGCGGGTGCTGCGCCCAGGGGGATTTTTCTATGTTTCCGAGCCCGTCTACGCCGGGCCGTTGAATGAGATCGTGCGCCTGTACAACGACGAGGGCACGGTGCGTGCCGCCGCCCAGGCGGCGCTCGATCGCGCACTGGCGGCGGCCGACAGCCCGTGGCAAGAGGTGGCGCAGCGGCATTTCGACATGCCGGTGCGATTCAGCGACTTTGCCGAGTTCGACCAGCGCATGATGCGCCCCACTTTTGCCGACCACCATATCGACGACGCCCTGCAGGCGCGCGTGGCCGCGGCCTTTGCCCCGCATTGCACGGCCGAGGGGGCACGCTTTGTGCGCCCCATGCATGTACGGCTGCTGCGGCGCAGGGGCTAAAAAACCGGCGCGGCCTCCAGCGCCAACAGGGCCTGCTTGCGCGGCAGGCCGCCGCCGTAGCCGGTCAGGCGCCCATTGCTGCCGATGACGCGATGGCAGGGCACGATGATGCTGACCTTGTTGGCGCCATTGGCCGCGGCCACGGCGCGCGTGGCCGTGGGCTGGCCTATGTATGCGGCCTCTTGCGCATAGCTCCAGGTCTGGCCGTGGTCGATGGCCAGCAGCGCCTGCCAGACGCGCTGCTGAAACGGCGTGCCCACCAAATCCAGCGGCACGGAAAACTCACGCCGCTGGCCCGCGAAATACTCCCCCAGCTGCGCCCGCGTCTGCGCCAATAGGGGGCTGTCGCCGGGCTGCGCCGGGCCGCCGCGCGCGGCCTCGACCTGCGCCAGCTCACGCCCCACACCCCCCTGCCCTATGAATTCCAGCAGGCACAGGCCACGCTGCGAGGCCACGGCCAGCATGTCGCCCAGGGGGGTGGCGATGGTGCAGGAAAGCAGTGTCAACGGGTCAATCCTTCAAAGGGTCAATCCTCTATGCCGCGCTGGGCCGGCACGCCGGCCTGGAAGGCATGCTTGACGAGTTTCATCTCCGTCACTGTATCTGCAAGGGCGATGATTTCCTCGGGGCAGCGCCGGCCGGTCAGGCACACATGCACCTGGCTGGGACGCGCGGCCAGGGTGTCCAGCACCCCCTGCAGCGGCAGCCAGCCGTAGATCAGCGGGTAGGTGATTTCATCGAGCACAACGAGGAAATACTCACCCGACAGGATGGCCGCACGCGCCTTGGCCCAGCCGTCGCGCGCCAGCTGCGCGGAATGCTCCAGATCCTTGCTCTTCCAGCTGAAGCCGTCGCCCAGGCCCTCTATGGGCAGGCCGATCTGCTCGAACATGCGGTGCTCGCCAAAGCGTGCCGACGGCACCTTCATGAACTGGAAGATCTTCACCGCCTTGCCCCGGCCATGGGCGCGCAGCGCCAGCCCAAAGGCCGCCGTGCTCTTGCCCTTGCCGTCGCCGGTGTTGACGATGACCAGGCCGCGGCGTTCGCCCTCGGCCTTTTCGTAGCGCTTTTCTGTGGGTGGGGTTTCGATCTGCATGCGGTTTCCAACAAAGACAACTTACAAACGGGGCAACGCCAGCCACTGCCCCGCCACCTGGTGGATGGCGATGCGCTGGTCAAACACCTGCTCCAGCGCGCGGTGCGTGCCGGCAGCCGCGGCCTGGCCGTGGTGCGCCAGGCGCCCCTGGGCGACGATGGCCACGTCGTCGGCCTGCAGCGCCAGCGATATCTCGTGCAGCACGCTGACCACCGTGCACCCCTGCCCGACCAGCGCGCGCACGGTGTGCAGCCAGTCGGCCTGGTGCGGCGGGTCCAGGTTGGCCAGCGGCTCGTCCATCAGCAGCACCTGGGCCTGCACCGCCAGCGCGCGCGCCAGCAGCACGCGCTGGCGCTCGCCGCCCGAGAGCTGCGCCAGGGGCCGCTCGCGCCAGTCCCAGGCCTGGGTGGCGCGCAGCGCCTGCTCCACGGCGGCGTGGTCGGCGGGGCTGGCCGGCTGCATCCAGCCCTGGTGCGGCAGGCGGCCCAGCATGGCCACGTCGTACACGCGCAGGTCGTCGGCGGCGGCCTCGTTCTGGCCCAGCCAGGCCAGGCGCAGGGCACGCTCGCGCCGACCCCAGGCATGCAGGTCGCGCCCCAGCAACTGCACCGCGCCGCCGCTGGCGGGCAACAGGCCGGCCAGAGCCTTCAGCAGCGTGGACTTGCCCGCGCCATTGGGGCCGACGATGCTCGTCCAGCGCCCCGCCGGCAGCGCCAGGTCTATACCATACAAGATGCGGTGTTTTCCGATCCCAGCGCTTAACTGGAGCGCGCTGACAGCTATCGTTTGATGAGTATTCACAGCAGCCCCCCGGCCGCCGTGCGCCGGTGCATCAGCCACAGCAGATAGCCACCGCCGAGCACCGCCGTGAGCACCCCCACGGGCAGCTCCTGCGGTGCCAGCAGGCCGCGCGCCAGCAGGTCGGCCGCCGCCAGCAGCGCACCGCCCATCAGGCTGGCCAGCCACATCAGCCGCCCATGGGTGACGCTGACGGCCGCGCGCACCAGGTGCGGCGCCGCCAGGCCGACAAAGGCGATCAGCCCCGTCTGCGCCACCGCCGCCCCCGTGGCCAGCGCCAGCACTGCCACCAGCGCGCCGCGCTGCTGTGCCAGCGGCAGGCCCAGGCTATGCGCCGTGGCCTCGCCCAGGGCCAGCGCGTCCAGCGCGCGCGCGAGCACCCAGGCCAGCAGCGCGCAAGGCAGCCACACCGTCAGCAGCAGCAGGCAGGCCGTCCAGCCGACAAAGCCGGTGGAGCCGAGCAGGAACGCCTGCATGGCCTGCAGCGAATCGGGCGACAGCAACAAAATCAACGAAGTACAGGCCCCCAGCACCACCCCCACCACCACGCCCGCCAGCAGCAGCCGCAGCGTGTGCTGCACGCCGCGCGCCAGGGCCAGGGTCAGCAGCACCGCCGCCACCGCGCCGCAGAAGGCGGCGCCGGTCAGCCCCAGGCGCACCAGCCAGTTGCCCGAATACACCGACACCGCCAGCGCCGCGCGCGCGCCGCCTAGCATGCCGGCGCCGCCGCCCATCAGCGCCAGGGCACTGGCCACCCCCAGCGAGGCGCCGGAGGCACTGCCCAGCAGGTAGGGATCGGCCAGCGGGTTGCGAAACAGCCCCTGCGCCACCGCCCCGGCCAACCCCAGCAGGGCGCCGGCCGCCCAGGCGCCCAGGGTGCGCGGCAGGCGTATGTCCCAGACGATCTGCCGCGCCATGGCGGCATCGGCCCCGCCGCCCGACCACAGCGGGCGCAGGCTTTCCAGCCCGGTGCTGCCCACGGCCAGGCCAAGCAGCACCAGGGCGCAGCCCAGCAGCACCAACACCACGGCCAGCGCCCGCGCCTTGTTAATTGGGGTCAGACTCCGATTAGCAGACGGATTGCCGCCAGCCTCTTTGAATTGGAATCTGACCCCCATTTATTTGCGTCCCGCAGACAGGCAATCGGCCATCAGGCGTGCGGCCTCGGCCATGCGCGGGCCGGGGCGAATCAGCACGTCGGATTGTTCGGCACTGAAGCGGCACAGGTGGCCCTGGCGCAGCGCACGCATGCCGGCCCAGCCGGGGCGGGCCAGCAGGCCGTCGGCGCTGCGCACGCTGACCATGATCAAGTCCGGATCGGCACGCACTATGTATTCGGGGTTCAGCTTGGGGAAGGGCCCCAGGCTGGCCGGAAGAACATTGCGCGCGCCCAGGCGGGTGAGGGTTTCGCCGATGAAGGAGGCCGCGCCCGCGCCGAATGGGCCGGGACTGACCTCGAAGTACACGCGCTGGCCGCGTGCGCCGGCGGGCAGGGACTGGGCGGCGGCGGACACGGCCGCGTCGATGTCGCGCCAGACGCGCTGCGCGTCACCCACGCCCAGCAGCTGGCCAACCTTGGCCAGCACGCGCTGCACGTCGGCATGGGTCTTGGGCTCCAGCGCCGCCACGGGTATGCCCAGCGCCAGCAGCCGGTCGGCCGCGCGCGAGGAGGTGGCCATCAGCACCAGATCCGGGCGCAGGGCGACGATGGCCTCGATGTTCGGATCCAGGCCACCGCCCACCTGGGGCAGGGTCTTTACCTCGTCCGGCCAGTTGGTGTAGCGATCCACACCCACCAGACGCTGGCAGGCGCCCAGGGTGCAGACGGTTTCGGCCAGCGAGGGCAGCAGGCTGACGATGCGCTGCGGCGGCCGGGGCAGCGCCACGACACGGCCGCGGTCGTCGGTGACCTGCACCGCCTGCGCCTGCGCCAGGCTATTCATGAGAAGCAGCAGCGCCAGCAGCACGGCGACGACGATCAGAATGCGTTTGATGGGCGTGGGTTTCATGCTGCTTTCACCGTCATGGGCAGGCCCGCCACCATCAGCGTGACGCGCGTGCAAGCCTGGGCCGCCTGCTGATTTAAGCAGCCCAGGGCATCGACAAAGGCGCGCACCTCGCGCCCCAGGGGAATCACGCCCAGGCCGATTTCGTTGCCTACCAGTACCACCGGGCCGGGGGCTGTTTGCAAAGCTTCAAAAAAGAGAGCTGATTGCGTAGGCCAGCACTGCATTTTTGCCGATTTTTTCTCTATTTCGCTCGGGAGTAGTCCCTCACCCCTCCCTCTCCCCAAAGGGGCGAGGGCGATCGGTTGCGCCGGTATGACTCCCTCCCCCCCTGGGAGAGGGCGGGGGTGAGGGCCGGCCCGATCTCCCGCATCGCCGACGCTCGGGGCCGGCATCAACCAATTCGTCAGCCACAGCGTCAGGCAATCCACCACCACCAGCGCCTGCGGGCTGCTGACTCGCGCCAGCGCCCCGGCCAGGTCGCGCGGCTCCTCCACGGTCAGCAGGCCGGGCACGCGCTCGGCGCGCTCCTTTTGGTGGCGCTCAATGCGCGCGGCCATCTCCGCATCCCAGGCCTGGCCGGTGGCAATCAGCACCGCACGGTGCGCGTTCGATTCGGCCAGCCACTGGCGCGCCAGCTGTTCGGCGCGGCGCGACTTGCCGCTTTTCTGCCCGCCCAGAATGAGTTCGCTGTGGGCGATGGCGCCGGCCGGGTTCATGACGTCGCTCCAAACAAGGCCGCCGTGGCGGCGGGGCTGGACGCAAACCAGGCATGGAAATAACTCGCGCGCAAGGCGCCCACGCGGTAGACGGCCTCGCCCGCGCCGTCGGCCACGCCCTGCCCCGGACGCGCCGTGCGCGTGGCCACGGGTGCCTGGCTGTCGAAGCTGGAGTAATGGAAGGTATGGCCGCGCAGCACGCCCTGGGGCAGCGCCAGCTGTTGCGGCCCCAGGCCGGCCAGGCGCTGGTGCAGCGTGACGCAGCCGGGCAGCAGGCCCCACAGGGGCAGGCTGCGGCCGTCGGGCAGGGCCAAGGACTGGGCCAGCGCCATCATGCCGCCGCATTCCGCCCACAGGGCCTTGCCTGCGGCCGCGTGGGCCTGCAGATCTTGCCGCAGGCCATGGTTGGCGGCCAGGCGCTCGGCGTGCAGTTCGGGGTAGCCGCCGGGCAGCCAGACGGCGTCGCAGGGCGGCAGGCGCTCGCCCGCCAGGGGCGCGAAAAACGCCAGCCGCGCGCCCAGTTGCTCCAGGGTCTGCAAATTGGCCGGGTAGATGAAGGCAAAGACCGCATCGCGCGCCACGGCCACGGTGCGCCCGGCCAGCAGCGGCGCCGTGGTGGCCTGCGCCGGCGGGGGCGCGAAATCAACGGCATAGCGCTGCCAGGCGGCCGCGTCCAGCTGCCCCAGCGGAGTGGCGGCCAGGGCGTCGGCGGCGGTGTCAAGGCGCGCCAGGGCATCGGGCAGCTCATGCGCGGCCACCAGGCCCAGGTGGCGCTCGGGCAGCAGCGCCGCGCCATGGCGTCCCAGGCGCGGCAGCGCGCCCAGCCAGTCGGCGGGATCTTGCAGGCCGGCCTGCAACATTTGCGCATGGCGCTCGCCCGCCACCTGGTTGGCCAGCACGCCGGCCCAGTGCAGGCCGGGGCGGAAATGCTTCAGGCCGTACGCAATCGCGCCCAGGGTGCCGCCCATGGCACCGGCATCGACGACCGCCAGCACCGGTAGCCCGAAG
The DNA here is from genome assembly GCA_018240995.1 of Pseudomonadota bacterium. Taxonomy (GTDB): domain Bacteria; phylum Pseudomonadota; class Gammaproteobacteria; order Burkholderiales; family Burkholderiaceae_C; genus Alicycliphilus. The sequence continues at coordinate 7,793 of JAFEES010000567.1, forward strand.
CGCTGCGCCAGGTCGGCCACGCAGTCCTCGCCGTCGAACAGGCCCATCACCCCTTCGATCAGGATCAGGTCGGCCTCGCCCGCCGCGGCGTGCAGGCGCGCGGCGCAGTCCGCCGCACCCGTCATCCACAGATCCAGCTGCCCCACGGGCGCGCCGCTGGCCAGCTGGTGCCAGTGCGGATCCAGGTAGTCGGGCCCGCACTTGAACACGCGCACACGCCGGCCGCGCCGCGCCTGCAGCCGGGCCAGGGCGGCGGTGACGGTGGTCTTGCCCTGGCCCGAGGCGCAGGCGGCAATGACCAGGGCGGGGCAGCGGGCGTGGGCGGTCACGGCGTGCCCAACCTCAATACTGCGGCGCCCACTTCAGGCCGACAAACAGGCTGCGGCCCGGCGTGGCATAGGTGTTGGCCAGGGTGTAGTTCTTGTCGGCCAGGTTATCGACGCGCGCCACGATCTGGTAGTCACGCGCCAAGCGGGTGCTGGCGTACAGGTTGAACAAGGTGTAGCCGCCCAGGCGGGTCTTGTTGGCCACGTCGTCATAGCGCTGGCCCGAGACCTGCACCTCGCCGCCGACCGTCCAGCCCGCCACGCGCGTATCGGCGCCGAAGCTGGCGTGCTGGCGCGAACGACGCGCCAGCAGCTTGCCACTGTCGAGGTTCTTGGGGTTCTGCAAGTCCAGCGAGCCACGCAGCTGCACCTGGGCGACACGGGTGCTGCCGGCCAGGGTGATGCCCTCGTAGCGCGCCTTGCCCACGTTGGCATAGCAGCCGGGGAAGGGGCCCGTGCCACCCGGGCAGGGGCCCGCGCCGCCGACCCAGTTGATCAAGTTGCTGACATTGTTGCGGTAGGCGGTGGCCGAGAAGCTGCTGGCGTCCCGCGCCCATTTCAGGCCCAGCTCGACGTTGCGGCTGGTCTCGGGCTGCAGCGTGGCATCGCCATACATGCTGAAGCGCTGGTACAGCGTGGGCGCGCGAAAGGCCGTGCCGGCCGAAGCCGTGGCGCGCCAGTTGGGCGCAAAGGCATAGCCATAGGCGGCGCTGCCGGTGCTCTTGCCGCCAAACTCGCTGTCGTCGTCGTGGCGCGCGTTCAGCTGCAGGGTGTGCGCGCCGCTGTGCAGGCCATAGCCCAGCGCCAGCGCGTTTTGTGCGCGGCTGCGGTCTATGGGGGCGTTCACCAGGTGGTCTTCGCGCCGCTCCAGCGCCGCCGTGAGCTGGTGCACGCCCAGGCGCCACTCGTTTTGGAACAGGTAGCCGCGCAGCCGGGTGTCGGTCAGGTAGGGCGATGGCCTGGTCTGATAGCGATCCTGCGAATCGGTGACCGACAGGCGCGTCTTGTAGCTGCTGCTCCACTGCGCCTGCCAGTTCAGGCCCAGGGTGCGCAGGCGGTGCAGGCTGTGGTCGTCGGTCGTCTTGCTGGCGTCGTAGCGGCTGTCGGAATCGCTGTACAGCAGCGTGCCTTCAAGGCGGTGGGCGGCGTTGAGCTGCAGGCCCAGGCGCGCGTTGGCGCTGTTGGTCTGGTAGCCGTCGCGGTCGGGGTTGTTGTTTCTGTTGGCCTTGGTGGTGGCGTCATAGCCCTTGCTGATCTCGCGCGCCAGGCCCAGCGCGTAGTCCACCTGGCCGCTGGCGCCGCTCACGCCGGCCTCGGTGCGCCAGGTGCCATAGCTGCCTGCGCCCACGCCCACGTAGGGGGCCACGCCGGCCTCGCCCTTTTTGGTGAAGATCTGGATCACGCCGGCCACCGCGTCCGAGCCGTAGACGGCGGCGGCCGGGCCGCGCAGCACCTCCACGCGGTCGATCATGGACAGCGGGATCGCCTCCCAGGCAGCGCCGCCCGAGCCGGCCTGCGAATCCACGCGCACACCGTCGATGTAGACGGCGGTATAGCGCGTCTCGGCGCCGCGCAGGAACAGGCTGGTGGTGGTGCCCGGGCCGCCGTTGCGCGCCATCTCAATGCCCGGCAGGCGTGCCAGCACATCGGCCAGGCCGGTGGCACCGCTTTGCTCTATGGTCTCGCGATCGACGATGGACACGTCGGCCACGATGTCGGACAGGGGCTGCGCGGTGCGCGTGGCCGTGACCACGACTTCCTTCATAGAGGGCGCACGCAGGTTCTGCGCCAGTTGCACGCCGCCCTCCTGGGCCTGGGCCTGGGCCGCGCAGGCCAGCATGGCCGCCAGGGCCAGCGCCGAATGGCGCAAACGCACGCGCACGGGCGCCGCGGCGCACTCGCAATAAGACGGATTCATCATAGGAAAAAAATACAACTGGTAGCCCGTGCCAGCTTCCCCGCCAGCGTTGGGAGATACGGCCGCGCACGCGCACGGCCACCTTTGTTGGCCGGTATCCGGGCTGGCGGAACAGCTTTCATGGCCTTCCCAGGCGCTTGTTCAAGGCACCCAGTGGCGTGTCGATGAAAGTGGAGCCGGCATGCGACTCATCCGCTGACCGTTGCGGGGGCAGCGCAGGCTCGGGGTGTGCTTCATGGCGAAGATCCCCTCCCTGCTTCCCGTTGAACTGCGGCCGTGCGAACCACGGCAGCGAGCACCAACGTGGCGGATTTTACGGGTAAACGCGCGGGCGCCCTACAATGCACGGTTCTATGGCCACACCGCAACCCCTCGATCTGATCGCAGAGCGCGTCGAGCGCCTGCTGCTGCGCCACACGGAACTGGAACGCACCAACGCCCTGCTGGCCGAGCAGGTGACCAACCTGGCCCAGGAACGCGACTCGCTCAAATCCCGCCTGAACGCCGCGCGCGCGCGCATCGACGCACTGCTGGAACGCCTGCCCGAAAACAATCCGTCCAAGGACGCGCCATGAAGCAGATCGAGGTTCAGATCCTGCAACAAAGCTACCTGCTCGCCTGCCCGGATGGGCACGAGTCGCGCCTGCTGGAGGCCGTGGAGCGCGTGGACACCGCCATGACGCGCATACGCGACGCGGGCAAGGTGCGTGCGCGCGAGCGCATCGCGGTGCTGGCCGCGCTCAACCTTGCCTTCGAGATCGCCGACCGCGAGGCCGCCGATTTGGCTAGCGCTGCCCAGCTGCGCAGTGCGCCGGCCAATGTCACCGAACCGTTGATCGACGACGCACCGGATGGCCCGGCCCGGGAGCAGCGCCTGCAGCAGCTGCTGCTGCGCCTGGACCAAGCCCTGGGCGAGGACGGACGCCTGTTGTAACGGGCAACCCCGCGGGCAGCAACCGGCACCGGCAGCCGGTACAATGCAACGGTCTGCGGTGCTGCCGGGCTTTATAGTTCCTTGAACCAATGCTCACTGAGCACGGGCTTGGTACATCGCCTGGTGAGCGTGATCGTCTCGCGTCAGATGAACCCAACGCCAGGCTGCCCTCGCCCACCTGAACCCCCGGTTCAGGATGACGGCTCGGTGGCATTTGCAGACACCCTATTGCCGGCCCGCGGCAGGCTCGTTGTTCAGCGCTTGCTGGCGCGCGAACGGCACGGCGCCCGTTTCACCGAACGCTTTTGCTCCAGTGCCTGCACACCGATGCGGCTGCGGAACTCGGCCGCGGCCAGGGCCGGCGCGCATAGATATCCCTGGTAATACTCGCAGCCCATGCTCTGCAGCGCCAGGCGCTGCGCCTGTGTTTCCACGCCCTCGGCCACCACGCTGAAACCCAGTGCCCGGCCCATGCTGACCACGGCCTTGACGATGGCGCTGTCGCCCTCGTCGGCCGGCAGGCCGCTGACAAAGGTGCGATCGATCTTCAGCCGGTGGATGGCGAGCTTTTTCAGATACGCCAGGCTGGAATAGCCAGTGCCGAAGTCGTCGATGGCCAGCCTGAGCCCGAGGCGGGTCAGGGCCGCCAGCACCTGCTCCATCTCCTGGGCATCGTTGAGCAGCACGCTTTCCGTCAGCTCCAGCTCCAGCTGCTGTGCCGGCAGGCCGTAGCGCGCCAGCAGGCCGGTGATGCGCTCCACGAACCCTGCCTGGCGAAACTCCAGGGCCGAGACGTTCACCGACACCACCAGGGGCGTGCCGCAGCTCATCCAGTGCGCTGCCTCCTTGATGGCCTGCTCCATCACCCAGGCGCCCAGGGTGACGATGAAACCTGACTCCTCCGCCAGGGCAATGAAGGTGCCGGGCGACACCACGCCAAACTCCGGATCGGTCCACCGGGTCAATGCCTCGGCGCCCACGATGCGCCCCGTGGCCATGTCCACCTGCGGCTGGTAGTGCACGGCCATATGCCCCAGGCCCAGCGCCTGGCGCATGGCATGCTCCAGCTTCATGCGCGACAGCAGGTTGGCGTTCATCTGCGGCTGGTAGAAACCGTAGCTGCCGCGCCCGCGCTCCTTGACCTGGTACATCGCCGTATCGGCCTGCTTGATGAGGTCATCCAGCGACGCCCCATCGTTGGGGAACATGGACACGCCAATGCTGCACTGGATGGAAAAGCCCATGCCGTCAAGCATGAAGGGGCTTTGCATCTCGTCGAGCATGCGGCGCGCCACGCCCTCGGCGATGCCGGCATCGGCGCCATGCAGATAGATGACGAACTCGTCGCCCCCCAGGCGGCACAGCATGTCCGACTGGCGCAGGCAGCCCTGCAGGCGCTCGGCCACCAGCTTCAGCACACGATCGCCGAAAGGGTGGCCCAGCGAGTCGTTGACGATCTTGAAGCGATCCAGGTCAAGAAACAGAATGGCAAAGCTGTCGCCGCTGGCGCTGGAGGCCTCGATCGCCGCGGCCACGCGCTCGCCGAGCAGCAGTCCGTTGGGCAGTCCCGTCAGCGCGTCGCGGTAGGCCAGCTGTTCTATGCGCTGCTTTGCAGCATGCTGCTGCGTCAGGTCGCGCAAGAAACCAATGCTTTGTGCCTCGCCGCCCTCGGCGTCGCTCAGCGCGACCCACGACAGGTGCACGCTGCAGCCGCCGGCATCGCCCTGGCGCAGCTGCAACTCCCCCTCCCAGAACCCTTGCTGCGCCCAGCCCTGCTGAACCAGTGGCATGAAAGAGCGCGCGCCCATGCCCTTGGCAAACAGCGTGCTGACCGCCTGGCCGAGCACGCCACGCGCGGCGGCGCCCAGGAGCTTTTCGCAAGCCGGGTTGATGCGCACTATGGCGTTGCGCCCGTCGGCAATGAAGATGGCGTCCAGGCTGGACTCGAACACCCTGGCGGCCAGACGCAGATCGGCCTGCAGCCGGGTGTCACGGGTAATGTCGCGAAACGTGTACACCCGCCCGGCCGGGCGCCCCTGAACCAGCTGCGGCGCCGAGCGCTGCTCCACCGTCAGGCCATTGCGCAGCTGCAGGATGTTGGCGCTGGCGCGCATGGGCTCGCGCGCAATCTCCGCCTGGTTCGCGCGGTAGGCATCGCGGTCGAGCACCTGGCTTTCCATGTGCGCCCAGATGGCTACGTCGTTGCGCTGCAGCAGCAGCTCGTGCGGCAACTGCCATATCTCGGCCAGGCGATGATTGAAGGCGCGCATCTGTCCATGCAGATTGCAGGTCAGCACGCCATCGACCGCGGAATCCAGGGTGGCGCGCAACTCCGACAGCAAGGACTCCAGCTCCAGGCGCGAGGCTTCATGCTCCGACCGATCCTGCATGGTCAGCAGCAGGCACTGCACGGTGCCGGCATGGGCCGGCGCGTGAAGCGCCAGCACGCGCCTATCCACCGGCACCAGGGCCTGGCTGCGCAGGTTGCGCACCCAGGTGTGCGAATGGATGCCGGCAGCGACGCCGGCCGCAGGCTGGCTCCAGAAAATCTGGTCTTCGGGGGTGGCCGCCAGCTCCAGTATGGGCAGGCCCGCCATGTCGGCCACGCGCCGCCCCACCAGCCGCTCGGCCGCCTCGTTCGCCTGCAGGATCTGCAAGGTGTTTGCGTCCACCAGCCAGGCCGCCAGGCCCAGGCCGTTCCATATCGCCTCGAAGGGCTGCCGCCCGATGCTCACGCCTTGTCCCCTTGATCCAGCGCACCCAGGGCACGTTCGAAAAAGTAGCTGATGCGCGGTTGCGGCAACAGGTATTCCAAGGCGGCCCGCGGCAACTGCGCCGGCTTGAGGCTGCGCAGGATGCCAAGCTCGGGTATGCGGGCCAGGCTGAGCAGCGCCGCCTCGCTGCGCGGCACATCAGGCTGATAGGGCACGACACCCGGGCGCAGGGCGTGCGCAGGATCGACGATCACCACCACGGCAAAGCGCCCATCCACCAGCTGCACCAACGAGCCCGGCGGGTACACGCCCATCTGGCGCACAAAGGCGCCCAGCACCGAGGCGTCGAAATTCTCGCGCAGCAGGGCAAACAACTTGGCCACGGCCTCATGGGGGGTCAAGGCCGGCTCGCCGTGCAGTGGATTGCACAGCCGGTCATAGCGATTCACCAGCGCCAGGATCTGCCCCCAACGGCTGATGTCCTCGGCCACCAGATGCAGTGGAAAACCGCTGCCGTTGGCCATTTCGTGGTGCTGCGCAATGGCGATCAGCACGTCGCTCGGCAGCCCCATGGCCTGCGCCAGCTCCACCGACAGTCCCACATGGCTTTGATAGCGCTGCAGGTCTGCCGGCGTGAGGGCCGCGCCCGGCTCCCCGATATGGCCTGGCAGACTCACCTTGCCCAGGTCATGCAGCAAGGCAGACACCCCCAGGCCGTGCAACTGCTGCGCCTGCAAACCCAGGGATTGGCCCAGCAGCAGGGCCAGCACCATGACGTTGACGGCATGCACGGCTGCATGTTGGTCAGCACTGCCCACCAGCAGATGCACCGCGCAGGGCCCACGCGCCAGCAGATCGGCAACGCAGCTGCGAATCAATGCTTCGGCCTGTGCGCGCGCCTGCAGCGGTTGCGCCTGCACCGTGGCAGACAGCGCGGTATAGGCACGCGTGGCCTCCTGGAACCGCTGGTTGCAGCGCTCCTGACGGGTGTTGAATTGCGCCAGCAGGTCGGCGTCCGCCTCCTCGTCGTCTTCGGCCGCCTCGTCCACGTCCTGCGTCACGGCCTCGCGCGCCAGCTCCAGCCGCGCTTCAGGTGCAAGCGTGCTTTTGGCCGGCACGTAGCGTACGGATTGGAGTCCCAATCCGCGTAACACACGAATCTGCTCGGACGAGGAGATCCTGAAATTACTCGTCGGGAAAGGGTGATTGAGCCAACCGAGCTCGAGCTGGACGAACATCCCCACTCGTAGCGCGTCGATTTCAATCAGGACGGACTGGTTCACTTCGATTCAACGGTTATGGGGCAGAAAAATGTCTTCGGCCCATGTTACCGCGAATTATCACCCGTTACGCGTCATGCAATTTATTACACAACAACGCTATCAGGGCAAACACCAGGGTGCGGGTTGCCCATGTACCACATCCATCCACAAGGCCGTGGCTCCCATGGCAAAAAGCACGCAACCTGCCAGCCTGGAGCCCCAGGAGCTGGCGGCCTGGTTCAGGCGCCTACGCAGGCCACGCCACAGCATGGGCCCGGCCAGCAGCCACGGCGCGCTGCCCATGCCAAAGAGCACCATGCACAGCGCGCCACGCGGCACGCTGCCGCTCAAGGCCGCGGTCAGCAGGGCCGTATACAGCAGGCCACAGGGCAACAGTGCCCAGGCCATGCCGGTTACCAGCAGGCCGCCGGGGCGCGCCACCAGGGCGCGCACCTTGGCCCAAATGGCGCGGCCGGCATTTTCCAGCCATGTCGGCTGGCGCGCCTGCAGCATCATCAGCAGGCCCCAGGCCAGGATCAGCACATGCAGCATCGTCCACACCGGGCGCAAGGCGGCCGTGCTCTGGCTGAGCCAGGCCAGCCTGTCCATGGCAAAGGCGGCCAGCGCGCCGGCCGCGCCATAACCCAGCAGGCGCCCTAGATGGAAGCTGGCCGTGCGCTGCGCTGCGGCGCCGCGCGGCATCCAGTGCAGCACCTGCGCATCACCCGCGGCGGCGCCACCCTGCCCCGTCACCGCCGCGCAGGGTGCCGCGCACATGACGAGACAATGCGTCCCGCCGACCAAACCCATGAAGAATGCCGTCGATGCCAGAGCCCATAACATGGCTCAAATGATGCGTGAAAAGCGCGCCCGGTTCCGATCTGCCTGCAAATACCTGTCAAACACCATGGCCACGCCGCGCACGAAGAACCACCCCATGGCGGTGACCTGCACGCCCTCAGCACTGATGGTGACCAGCCCCTGCTGTGCCATCTCCTCCAGCTGGCGCATCTCGGCTTCGAAATAGCCGCGAAAGTCGATAAGCCAGGACTGTTCCAACGGCTCGAACAGCAGCTCGCCCTGGCACATCAGGGCCATGATGACGGCGCGGCGCACCAGATCGTCCTTGGTCAAGGCCAGTCCGCGCACCACAGGCAGGTGACCGTGGTTGATAGCGTCGTAGTACTCGTCCAGGGTCTTCACGTTCTGGCTGTAGGTGGCACCCACGCGACCGATGGCGGATACGCCCAGGGCAATCAGGTCGCAGTCTGGCTGCGTGCTGTAGCCCTGGAAATTGCGGTGCAACCGCCCCTGGCGCTTGGCCACGGCCAGCGCATCGTCGGGCAAGGCAAAGTGATCCATGCCCACGTAGACGTAGCCGGCATTCATGAAAGCGTCGATGGATCGCGCCAGCATGGACACCTTGGCCGACGCCATGGGCAGCTCGGCGGTGATGATGCGCCGCTGCGACTTGAAACGCTCCGGCAGGTGGGCATAGGCATACAGCGCAATGCGGTCGGGACGCAGTTGCGCCACCTGCTCCAGCGTGCGGTCGAAGGACTCGGGCGTCTGGCGCGGCAGTCCATAGATCAAGTCCACGTTCACCGACTCGAAACCGAGTTTGCGCGCGGCTTCCACCAGGCCAAACACTTTTTCGGCAGGCTGTATGCGGTGCACGGCCTTTTGCACTTCGGGGTCGAAATCCTGCACTCCGAAGCTCAGCCGGTTGAAGCCAAGCTCGGCCAGCAAGGCCAGCCGCTGCTCGTCCACGGTGCGCGGATCGACCTCGATCGAGTATTCGCCCCCGGGCACCAGAGTAAAGCTGCGCTTGAGCATGCCCATGAGCTCGCGCAAGCCGTCATCGGACAGGAAGGTGGGAGTGCCGCCACCAAAGTGCAGCTGGCTGACATGCTGGCCCACGCCGCAGTGGGCGGTGTGCAGGTCGATTTCCCGGCTCAGGTAGCGCAGGTAGACCTCGGCCCGCTCGGGGTGTTTGGTAATGATCTTGTTGCAGGCGCAGTAGTAGCACAGCGATTCGCAGAATGGGATATGTACATACAGCGACAACGGCATGGCCTTGCCCACTGACCCCACGCGACGCTGCTGCAGCGCCAGGATGTACTCCTTTTCGCCAAACGCCTCCACAAATCGGTCTGCCGTGGGGTAGGAGGTATAGCGCGGCCCGGGCACGTCAAAGCGACGCAAGAGCTCGGTGGTAACGACGGTCATGAAAGGGTTCCTTGCAATTGGCGTGCACTGTGCCGTAGAGTCCGGGCCATGTCCTTGACGGTGATCAAGCTCCCTTGAGGCCGAGTTGGCGACAATTTGACCTAGGATCAAGCCACCCAACGCATCGCGACGCCCCCAGTCTCGGTAACAATCGGATGTAAGCTCACGCCATGAACCGAGTATCCATGCCATCGACCCTGCAAACCATCAAAGTCGCCTGCTCCAATTGCAATCTGCGCGAGCTGTGCATGCCCGTGGGTCTGGATGATCAACAGCTCAAGCGCATCGACGACATCGTTGCCGTGCGCCGCAAGGTCAAGCGCGGAGGCACCCTGTTTCGCAATGGCGAGCCGTTCACTTCCCTGTTTGCCATTCGCACGGGGTTTTTCAAAACCTGTGTGGCCACCGAGGATGGGCGCGACCAGGTGACTGGGTTTCAAATGGCCGGCGAGATCATCGGCCTGGACGGCATCGTCAACGACCGCCACACCTGCGATGCCGTGGCGCTGGAGGACGCCGAGGTCTGCGTGATGCCCTTCGAACGTATCGAAGAGCTGTCGCGCGAGGTGACGGCGCTGCAGACCCATGTGCACAAGATCATGAGCCGCGAGATCGTGCGCGAACATGGGGTCATGCTGTTGCTGGGCAGCATGCGCGCCGAGGAACGCCTGGCCGCATTCCTGCTGAACCTGGTGCAGCGCCTGCATGCCCGCGGCTTCTCGCAGTCGGAACTGGTGCTGCGCATGACGCGCGAGGAAATCGGCAGCTACCTGGGCCTGAAGCTCGAAACCGTGAGCCGCACCTTCTCCAAGTTCGTCGAGGAGGGAATCGTGGAGGTCAAGCAGCGCCACGTGCGCATTGTGGACACCGATGCCCTGAAACGCATCGTCAACAGCCAGCAGGCCTGCCACTAAAAAGTACGGGCCGGCCACACGGCGGCCGACCGCCGCATGGCACCGGGTTCAGGATACGTACTTGGCGCAATCGCCCGGCCTGTCGCCCTCAGGTACAGGGCAACGGTTGAACTCGAAGGGCGAGAACGACAGCAGGGTCGTCAGCGCGCCAGACGCCATGATGACCAGCCAGAACATGAAAAACGCCACCGTATAGACGCCTTGGCGCGACAGGTTCACGGGCTGGTCAAACCACTGCAGCGCCTCTGGATCGACGAAGGCAAACACCAGCATTTCCATGACCCCAGCCATGAGAAAGGCCGGCCAGGCAATCCACATCAGTCGCTGCATCCACATCGAATCATCTCCAAGCTGTTGTTGTAGCTACAGCCTAGCAGCATATGGATAGGGCCAGCCTCCCTGATTGCCCTTAGCCCACGCGATTAACGCGGTTGATCGTGCACCGGCGTAGCGGCATGGTTGCGCCCCTTGGTGGCGGGGGCCATGCTGGTGTCGGGATTATTCAGCGTCTTGTTGATGTCCAGGCCACGCTGGTAATAGTCTTCCGTCAACACCGGATCAGGCTGAGACAGGGCCAGCCAGAGGGTGACGAAGCCGGCAATCACCACGATCGCCGGCCCGGCGATGATCAGCCAGACATGGCCGTATTTCCACCAGGGCTGGGACTCCGGTGCGGAAGCCGTTGACACATTGGACGACATGATTGTGGACTCCTTGACCTCGTGAGGCGCTATTCGGCTGTTCAATGACTGTGCGCAAAGCAAATATGTAGTCGGGCAGAACCTGTCAGCGCGGCACCAGGAACACTGATTTTTCCGCCACATGCCCGCTGCCGCCCTGCGCCTGGATGTCAAAAAACACCGTGTGCGAACCGGGCTGCGCAGATCCGTAGGGGATCTGCAGGCGCACCGCCACCCAGCGTGATTCGGCCGGACCGATATCGATCTCCGGCTCAGAAACCACTTCCAGCCCCTCCAGTCCACGCGCGCTGATGACGTAGCGCTGCGCCCCCTCGGTGGCGTTCATGATCTGCAAGCGGTAGATGTTTTCCAGTTTGCCGCCGGCGACGATGCGTGACAGCGCCGCGCGGTCGCGCACGATATCCACCTTCAATGGCGTGCGCACAACCAGGCTGGCCATCATGCCTATGCACAGCGCCAGCAAAATCGCGGAATAAAATAGAACCCGCGGCCGCAGCACGCGCTTGAGCATCTGCGATTGAGTCCAGTGGTTCTTCACGCCGTTTTGCGTGGAAAAGCGAATCAGCCCACGCGGGTACTGCATCTTGTCCATCACCGTGTTGCAGGCGTCCACGCACAGGCCGCAGCCTATGCAGTCGTATTGCAGGCCATTGCGTATGTCGATGCCCGTGGGGCAGACCTGCACGCACAGCGAGCAATCGATGCAATCGCCCAGGCCCTTGGCCTTGTAGTCCACCGCCTTGGTGCGTGGCCCGCGCGGCTCGCCACGCTCGGGGTCGTAGGTGACGACCAAGGTGTCGTTGTCGAACATGGCGCTTTGGAAGCGCGCGTAGGGGCACATGTACTTGCAGACCTGCTCGCGCAGATAACCGGCGTTGCCATAGGTGGCCAGGCCGTAGAAGAAGACCCAGAAAAGCTGCCAGGTGCCATGCAGCGACAAAAGCTCACCACCCAATTCGCGGATGGGCACGAAGTAGCCGACAAAGGTAAAGCCCGTCCAGAACGCGACACTGACCCACACCAGCTGCTTGAGCGATTTCTTCCAGATTTTTTCGAACGTCCAGGGGCCGTTGTCCAGGCGGATGCGCGCACTGCGATCGCCTTCGATCTTGTGCTCTATCCACATGAAGATTTCGGTATACACCGTCTGCGGGCAGGAAAAGCCGCACCACAGCCGGCCCGCCACCGCCGTGAACAAAAACAGCGCCAGCGCCGAGATGATGAGCAGGCCGGTCAGATAGATGAAGTCCTGCGGGTACAGCACCAGGCCGAAGATATAAAACCGCCGCGCACCCAGGTCGAACAGCACCATCTGGCGCTCGCCCCATTGCAGCCAGGGCAGGCCATAAAAGATCAGCTGGGTGACATACACCATGATCCAGCGCCAGTTGGCGAACACCCCGCTGATGGAACGCGGATAGACCTTTTTCTGCGCTTCGTACAGAGAAGCGGTTTCGGTCTTTGGCTTTTCGGCCGGTGCTGCCGCAATGGGGATAACCTTGCGCGGCTTTCCGTCGGCTGGCTTCATGTCAGTGATCTCTTGGTGCAAGACTAGCTTGCTAAAACGAAAACAGCCGGCACCCCCGGGGCAGGGCTGCCGGCCGATACAAACGCCTTATTTTGCAGCGCCGGGCTTGTGGGACAGGCCCCAGACATAGGCGGTCAAAACGTTGATCTGCTGATCCGTCAACTTGCCGGCCTGGGCCGGCATCTGGTTCGTCTTGCCGTTGTTGATCATAGCGATGATGGCCGCCTCACCCCAGCCATGCAGCCAGATGTCATCGGTCAGGTTAGGGGCACCCATGGCAGTGTTGCCCTTGCCATCCATGCCGTGGCAGGCGGCGCAGGCGCCGAACTTGGCCTTGCCCAGGGATGCCTTGAGCGAGTCATGCGGACCGCCTGACAGGCTGAGCACATATTGCGCCACGTTGCGCACATCCTCGGGCGAACCCACGGCCGCCGCCATGGGCGGCATCATGCCGATGCGGCCGTCATGGATGGTCTTGCGGATGTCGTCCGGCGTGCCGCCGTGCAGCCAATCGTTGTCGGTCAGGTTGGGGAAGCTCTTGCTGCCGCGCGCGTCCGAGCCATGGCACTGGGCGCAGTGGTTCATGAACAGGCGCTCGCCTATGGCCATGGCGGCCGGGTCAGCAGCAATTTCCTCGGTTTTCATGCTGTCAAAGCGTGCGTACAAAGGCTTCAGTTCCACATTCGCCTTGTCCACCTCGGCCTGGTACTCGCCAATCTGCGTCCAGCCCAGCTGGCCCTTGAAGGTGCCAAGGCCTGGGTAGGCAGCCAGGTAGGCGAAGGCAAACACGATGGTGATGACGAACAACCACATCCACCAGCGCGGCATGGGGTTGTTCATTTCCCTCAAGTCCACGTCCCAGACATGACCGGTGGTGTTGTCGGCTGCGGACTCGATCTTCTTGCGGGAGGTCAGCCACAGCAGCAGGGCGCAGGCAATGATGCCGACAAGCGTGATCCCGGCCACATAAATAGACCAGAAATTACTGGTGAAATCGCTCATGGGTTCTCTCTTCGTATCGGTTGGAGCAATCAATCGTCGTTGGCGAAGGGCAGCTGCGCCGCCTCATCGAACTGGGCCTTGTTACGGGCCGTGTAGGCCCAGTACCAGATGCCCAGAAAGCACGCCAGCGAAGCCAGCGTGACCACGATGCGCATGGTGGTGATGTCCATGGCAGGCTCTCTTTACTTGAGTGCGGTGCCCAGCACCTGCAGGTAAGCGATGACCGCCTCCATCTCGGTCTTGCCCTTGACGGCTTCGGCAGAACCGGCGATTTCCTCGTCCGTGTAGGGCACGCCCACGCGGCGCAGGGCGCGCATGTGCGGCGCCATGCTGGCGGCATCCACCGGGCTCTTTTCCAGCCAGGGGTAGGCCGGCATGTTGGACTCGGGCACCACGTCGCGCGGGTTGTTCAGGTGAATGCGGTGCCATTCATCGCTGTACTTGCCGCCCACGCGGTGCAGATCCGGGCCGGTGCGTTTGGAGCCCCACTGGAAGGGGTGGTCATAGACGAACTCGCCGGCCACCGAGTAGTGGCCATAGCGCAGCGTCTCGGCACGGAAGGGGCGAATCATCTGTGAGTGGCAGTTGTAGCAGCCCTCGCGCTGATAGACGTCGCGCCCGGCCAGCTGCAGGGCCGTATAGGGCTTGAGCCCCTGCACCGGCTCGGTGGTCGACTTCTGGAAGAACAGCGGAACGATTTCCACCAGCCCCCCCATGGCGATGACCACCAGGATCAGCACGATCATGAGGAAGTTGTTGGTTTCCACCTTTTCATGGGTGAAACCCGAGCTCGATTGATTGGATACGTTAGACATCGACAGATTTCCTCAAGCCTCAGGCGTGCGCGGGATTGACGGCCGGAATGGCCACCTTGACGGAGCGACCGGAGATGGCGGTCATCCAGGTGTTCCAGGCCATGATGCACATGCCCGTCAGATACAGCACGCCGCCCAGGAAGCGGATCGCATAGAAGGGGTAGGTGGCCTTCACGCTTTCGACGAAGGTATAGGTCAACGTGCCATCGGGGTTGACGGCGCGCCACATCAGGCCCTGCATCACGCCGGCAATCCACATTGCGGCGATGTACAGCACGATGCCGATGGTGGCCAGCCAGAAGTGCAGCTCGATGGCCTTGATGGAATGCATCTTCTCGCGGCCGAACAGGCGCGGGATCATGTAGTACAGCGAGCCCATGGTCACCAGGCCCACCCAGCCCAGGGCGCCGGAGTGCACGTGGCCCACGGTCCAGTCGGTGTAGTGCGACAGGGCGTTGACGGTCTTGATGGACATCATCGGGCCCTCGAAGGTGGACATGCCGTAGAACGACAGCGACACGATCAGGAAGCGCAGGATGGGGTCGTCACGCAGCTTGTGCCAGGCACCCGACAGGGTCATGATGCCGTTGATCATGCCGCCCCAGCTGGGAGCCAGCAGGATCAGCGAGAACACCATGCCCACGGACTGCGTCCAGTCGGGCAGGGCCGTGTAGTGCAGGTGGTGCGGGCCGGCCCACATGTAGGTGAAGATCAGCGCCCAGAAGTGCACGATGGACAGGCGGTAGCTGTACACCGGGCGGCCGGCCTGCTTGGGAATGTAGTAATACATCATGCCCAGGAAGCCGGTGGTCAGGAAGAAGCCCACCGCATTGTGACCGTACCACCACTGCACCATGGCATCTTGCACGCCGGCGTAGGCGGAGTAGCTCTTCATCCAGCCGGCGGGGATTTCCGCGCTGTTGACGATGTGCAGCAAGGCCACGGCCAGGATGAATGCGCCAAAGAACCAGTTGGCAACGTAGATGTGCTTGACCTTGCGCTTACCCACGGTGCCGAAGAACACGATGGCGTAGGACACCCAGACCAGGGCGATCAGGATGTCGATGGGCCACTCCAGCTCGGCGTATTCCTTGCTGGTGTTGTAGCCCAGCGGCAGGGTGATCGCGGCCGCCACGATGACGATCTGCCAGCCCCAGAACGTGAACGGAATCAGCGGCCCGCCAAACAGTTTCGTCTGGCAGGTGCGCTGCACCACGTAGTAGCTGGTGGCGAACAGGCCGCAACCGCCAAAGGCAAAAATCACCGCATTGGTATGCAGCGGACGCAGGCGCCCATAGCTGAGCCATGGAATGCCGAAATTCAACTCGGGCCAGGTGAGCTGGGCGGCGATGAACACGCCGACCAGCATGCCGACCACCCCCCAGACGACCGCCATGATCGAGAACTGGCGCACGACGGTATCGTCGTAGTGCGCAACTTTTGTTTGTGATGACTCCATCGGTTACCTCGTTGCTAAGCAGAAAAAAGTTTCAACCGGATTCGCATTAGGGTTATTGAGTATTGTCAATCGCTCCGCAAAATGCGTTCCCCCTCTTGTTCGATGTTCTCGAATTGACCACGGTCAACCGCCCACCATAGGCCTGCCAGCACAAACAGCACCAGCACGACGGACAGCGGAATCAACAAATACAAAATGTCCATGGTCAGGCCACTCCCACAGGCCTGTGCGCCGCGACCGGCGCGGGTGCGGCGTCATCACCGCGCGCCGCGCGCGCCAGGCGCGCGGCATTCAAAACCACCAGCAGCGAGCTGAGCGCCATGCCCAGGCCGGCCAGCCAGGCCGGCATGTAGCCGGCGATGGCCAGGGGAACCCCCACGGCGTTGTAGCCAGCTGCCCACCACAGGTTCTGGCGCACGATATGCATGGTGCGCCGGGCCATTAGCAGAGTCTGGGTTACGAGGGCGAGATTGTCGCCCAAAACAACGATGTCAGAACGGGATTGCGCCAACGCAACAGACTTGCCAAATGCCAGCGAAGCGTGTGCGCCTGCCAACACCGGGCCGTCGTTCAGCCCGTCACCCACCATGGCCACGCTGTGGCCCCGGGCCTGCAAGGCCTGCAGGTGCCGCAGCTTGTCCTGCGGCGTGCTGCCCCCCTGCGCGGCAGCAATGCCCGTGCGCTGCGCCACGCGTTGCACGGCAGCCCCGTGGTCACCGGACAACAACTCTACGGCAATGCCCGCGGCGCGCAGCTGCTGCACCACGGCCGGCGCCTCGGGACGCAGCTCTTCGCTCAGGCCGAAGCGCGCCAGCTCGATCAACCGCCCCGCGCATTCGGCCGACAGCACGACCTGCTGCTGCGCGCCATCACCCGGCGCCACGCGCGCATGGGTGGCCGAGCCCAGGCGCAGCAGCATCTTCTGCCCCGCCCGATACGCCAACGCCTGCAGGCCGGCGCCCGGCAGCTCCTCCACGGTCTCGACAGTCCAGCTGCCATCGAGCGCCGGCAGCGCCTCGGCGGCCAGGGCCAGGGCGCGCGACACCGGGTGCAGCGAATGGCGCGCCAGCATGGCCGCCAGCGCCAGGGCCTGATCGGGCGCGAGGCCCGCGCCCGGCGCCACCCGCGTGTCAGTGACGGCCAGCCGGTCGCGCGTCAGCGTGCCGGTCTTGTCGAACACCACGGTATCCACCGTCGCCAGCGCCTCCAAAGCCTGCAGGTTGCGCACCAGCACCCCCTGGCGCGCCAGCGTGCCGGCGGCGGTAAGCATGGCCACCGGCGTGGCCAGCGACAGCGCGCAGGGGCAGGTCACCACCAGCACCGCCACCGCCACCATCAGCGCATGGCTGGGATCGGTGGGCCACCACCAGGCCGCGGCCAGTCCCGCCGCCAGCAGCACCGCGACCAGGAACGGCCGCGCCACACGGTCGGCCAGCTGCGCCAGGCGGGGCTTTTGCAGCGAGGCGCTTTCCATCAGCGCGACGATCTGGCCGAAGCGCGTCTGCCCGCCCAGGGCCTGCACCGTCATCTCCACCGCCGCGCGCAGGTTATAGCTGCCGGCGGTGACGCTGCTGCCCGGCGACTTGGCAACCGGCGTGGACTCGCCCGTCAGCAAGGCCTCGTCGGCCTGGGTGGCGCCGCTCAGAATCAGCCCATCGGCCGGAAATGCCTCGCCAGGCAGCACCCGCACCACGTCGCCCACCTGCAGGCGCCGCGTGGCCACGCGCTCAAAGCCGCCGGCGGCCGTGCGGCGCTGCACGCTGTCGGGCAGGCGGTTCATCACTGCCTCCAGCGCCCCAGCGGTGCGGTCGCGCAGGCGCAGCTCCAGCCAGCGGCCGGTGAGCAGGAAGAAGACGAACATGGTCAGCGAGTCGTAATACACCTCGCGCCCGAACGGCCCGGTGGGATCGAAGGTTCCCAGCATGCTCACCACAAAAGTGATCAGCATGCCCAGCGCCACCGGCAGATCCATGCTCACGCGACGCTGGCGCACGTCGCGCAGTGCGCTGGAAAAAAACGGCCCGCAGGCAAACAGCACCACCGGCAGGCTGATGACCCAGGAGGCCCAGCGCAGCAGCTGCTCCATCTCGAACGTCAGGTCGCCCGGCATGGCCTGGTAGGCGGGCCATGCGTACATCATGACCTGCATCATGCAAAAGCCCGCCACCAGCCAGCGCCACAGGGCGCGGCGGCTTTCGCGCCGGCGTTCCTCGCGCGCCAGGGCATCCATGGCCGGCATGGGACGGTAACCGGCCTTGCGCACGGCCGCCATCCACTGCGATGGCAACACCCGCCCTGGGTGCCACACCACGCGCGCGCGGCGCGTCGCGGCACTCACGTCCACGTCGCTCACACCGGGCACCCGGCGCAAGGCGTCCTCGATGGTCAAGGCACAGGCGGCGCAGTGCATGCCCTCCAGCACCACAAAGGACTCCCAGGCGCCATCCGTGGGCAGCGGCTGCGCCCCGGCCCTGCCGTGCGGCCGGCCAAAGGCCGACCACTCCTGCGGATCATCCAGCAGCGTGGCGGAATCGGTGGCAGCCGTGCCATCGGCGGCATCGGCGGCTACCGGCAGGCCGGGGGGATTGTTTGACATAGATCGAGAATTATCCGTATTGCGTGAAGGCTCAACTTGACATGCATCAAGACGAAACACCTGGGCTATCCTATGCTGGTTAGTCGAATCAACCAAATATTAGGAGCAGCTCATGTACAAACGCATACTGATCGCCACGGACGGTTCGCAACTGTCGGATATGGCCGTGGAGAGCGGCCTGTCGTTGGCAGGCCTGACGGGCGCATCGGTGATTGCCCTGAAGGTGGTGCCACGCTACCCGCGCAGCTATTTCGACGGCACCCTGCCGGTCGAGGCGGGTGACATCAAGCGCATCGAAAAGCAGTGGAGCGAGGCCGCCCAGGTTTTGGTGAACAAGGTGAAGGCGCAAGGCTCCGACGAGGGCGTGAGCGTGAAGGCCGTGGTAGTGAAGTCCGACCTGATCGCCGAGGCCGTGATCGCCACGGCGAAGAAGCACAACTGCGATCTGATTGTCATGGCATCGCACGGCCGCAAAGGCATCAAGCGCCTGCTGCTGGGCAGCGAAACCCAGCATGTGCTGACGCACTCGCATATTCCGGTGCTGGTGCTGCGCTAAAAAAAGACTGCTAACGCGCTATGGACAAGCGTTTAAAGCTACATGTTTCGTAGCTAATAAAGCAAAGGCGGCCCTGGCCGCCTTTGCTTTTGCCGCCCTGCCCTTTCAGGCGAACAGACCCTTGTACTGCTCGCGCAGCAGGTTTTTTTGCACCTTGCCCATGGTGTTGCGCGG
>JAFEES010000568.1 GCA_018240995.1 Pseudomonadota bacterium
TTTCGGGGGAGGGTTGGGGTGGGGGCCAGCGGCGCCTGATCCATGGGCAAGGCTTTTTTCGGCGCCGCTGGCCCCCATCCCCACCTTCCCCCAAAGGGGGAAGGAGTAAGGCAGGCATGGGCCGGGGTATGTACATATTCAATCTGGTAAAGCGCAGGTAGCTATTGATTCAGGAGTCCCGCAGCGCAAAACCCGCCTGCGGCTCTTCGCGAAAACGCTCCTTCAGCTTGCGCCGCAGCAGCTTGCCGGTCTCCAGCCGCGGCAGGGCGTCCACGAAGACCATGCGTTGGGGCAGCTTGATGCGCGCCAGCACCTCGGCGGCGTTGGCGCTGATGGCGCGGGCCGTCTCTGGCGTGGCATCGACGCCCGGGCGCAGCACCACGGCCGCCAGCGGCACCTCGCCAAAGTCGGGATGGGGCACTCCGACCACGGCCAGCTCCAGCACCGCGGGGTGGCGCGCCAGGGCGTTCTCTATCTCCTGCGGGTACAGGTTCACGCCGCCCGAGAGGATCAGGTCGGCGCGTCGGTCGCTCAAAAAAAGATAGCCCTGGTCATCCACATGGCCGATGTCGCCATAGGTCACCCAGCCGCGTTCGTTGATGGCCTGGCGCGTCTTTTCCGCGTCGTTCAGGTAGCTGAACTGCCCGCCGCCCGAGAAATATACGTGGCCGATCTCGCCCGTGGGCAGCTCGGCGCCCTGGTCGTCCACGATGTGCAGCCGGCCCGTGGTGGCACGCCCGACCGAGCCGGGGCGCGAGCGCCACTCCTGCGAAGAAATCATGGTCGTGCCGCAGCCCTCGGAGCCCGCGTAGTACTCCATCAGGATGTCGCCCCACCAGTCCAGCATGGCGTGCTTGACGTGGACAGGGCAGGGCGCGGCGGCGTGGATGGCCATGCGGTGGCTGGACAGGTCGTGGCGCCGGCGCACCTCTTCGGGCAGCTTCAGCAGCCGCCCGAACATGGTCGGCACCCACTGGCTGTGCGTGACGCGGTGGCGCTCTATCAACGCCAGCGCGGCCTCGGCGTCGAAGTGCTCCATGATCACCGCGCAGCCGCCCAGCTCCAGCACGCGCAGCGTGTAGCGCAGCGGCGCGGCGTGGTACAGCGGCGCGGGCGACAGGTACACCGTGTCCTCGCCCACGCCCATCAGGCGCGCCGTGCCCAGGGCCTCGGGGTCGGCCTGGCCGCGCAGGTTGGCGGGCCACAGGGGCTTCAGCACGCCCTTGGGCCGGCCAGTGGTGCCGGATGAATACAGCAGGTCGCGCCCCAGGGGGCGGCCAGAGAAGTCCGCCGGCGGGCCCTGCAGCTGGATGAGCGCGGCGTGCAGCGACGGCGCCTGCGCCTGGGCCTCGTCCACCGTCCAGCAGGGCAGGGGCGGGGTGGCTGGCAGCTGCGCCAGCTGCGGCAGGGTCTGGCTGGATGCCACCACCAGCCGCGCGCCGCTGTCGGCCACGATATAGGCCACCTCGGCCGGCGTCAGGTGGGTGCTGAGCACGGCGGCGTACAGGCCCGCCTGGCGCGCGGCCAGCACCAGGGCCAGGATCTCGACGCGGTTTTCCAGCAGCACGGCAAAGCGCTCGCCCGGCTGCAGGCCCTGGGCCGCCAGCCATTGCGCCATCTGCTCGGCCTGCCGCGCCAGCGCGCCGGCGGTGTAGCTGCGGCCCTGGTCGGCCATCACCACCACCACCCGATCGGGGGCCGCCTTGGCGCGGCCAAAGAAATCCTGCATGCCTGTCACCCATTGTGCGTTGGTGCACCACCGCCGTGGCGATGCGTCGCAAAATACGAAATATCTGTCTCATAAAACAGATTTTTCCAAGGATTGTTTCAGGCAGCCATGCCTGGCGGCATAGGGTAAAGACGGTGTTCAGCACAAACTAACGGTGGATGAAATGGTTTTAATGGATCATTGGTTTCACAAACCGCATGGAGCACACATGAAAAATCCCGTCATCGTCGATGCCATCCGCAGCCCCATGGCCCGCGCCAAGCCCGATGGCGCCCTGGCCCAGCTGCATCCCGTGGACTTGCTCTCGCAGGTGCTGCAGCAGCTGGTGGAGCGCAGCAAGATCGACCCCGGCCAGGTGGACGACGTGATCTGCGGCTGCGTCAGCCAGGCCGGCGAGCAGGCGGGCACGCCCGGGCGCCTGGCCTGGCTGGCCGCCGGCCTGCCGGCGCATGTGCCGTCCACCACCATAGACCGCAAGTGCGGCTCCAGCCAGCAGGCCGTGCACTTCGCGGCCCAGGCCATCATGGCCGGGGCGCAGGACATGGTCATCGCCTGCGGGGTTGAGTCCATGAGCCGCGTGCCCATGGGCAGCTCGCGCATGGGCCAGAACACCACCGGCGCGCGCTTTGATGCGCGCTACGCCCCCGGCCTGGTGGGCCAGGGCGTGTCGGCCGACCTGGTGGCCGCCAAGTGGGGGCTGAGCCGCACCGATCTGGACAGCTATGCCGCCCGTTCGCACCAGCGCGCCCATGCCGCCCAGTCCGCCGGCCAGTTCCAGCGCGAGATCGTCGGCATAGACACGCCCGCCGGCCGCGTGACGCAGGACGAGACCATACGCGCCGGCACCACGGTGGAAAGGCTCGCCGGCCTGAAGGCCGTGTTCGAGAGCGAGGAGCTGTCCAAGCGCTTCCCGCAGATCGCGTGGAGCACCACGGCCGGCAATGCCTCGCAAATGACCGACGGCGCCAGCGCCATGCTCATCATGAGCGAGGAGCGCGCGCTGCAGCTGGGCCTCAAGCCCCGCGCGCGCTTCGTGGCCTTCGACGTGGTGGGCGACGACCCGCTCTACATGCTGACCGCCCCCATCCCCGCCACCCAGCGCGTGCTGGCCAAGGCGAAGATGAAGCTCGATGACATCCAGCACTACGAGATCAACGAGGCCTTTGCCAGCGTGCCCATGGCCTGGCAAAAGGAGCTGCAAGCCGACGGCGCGCGCCTGAACCCGCGCGGCGGCGCCATCGCCCTGGGCCACCCGCTGGGCGCATCCGGCATACGCCTGATGACCACCATGCTGCACGCGCTGGAAGACGGCGGCCAGCGCTACGGCCTGCAGTCCATGTGCGAGGCGGGGGGCATGGCGAACGCCACCATCATCGAGCGGCTGTGACCTTACTCCCTCCCCCTCTGGGGCTGAAGGCCGCGGCTCCAGTTTCGCCAGTGCGAAACTGGACGGCCTGAAGAGCGGCGGCGTCTCGCCGCCAGCACCGGGGCGGGGGTGGGGGCCGGCGACGTTGGCATCGGCATGCGCCTTGCCAGCGCCGGCTGAGTCCCCATCCCAACCTTCCCCCAAAGGGGGAAGGAGCCGGGCAGCATCGAACACAAGGAGTAATCATGAAACTACAACAAGGAATGACCGCCCTGGTCACCGGCGGCGTATCCGGTCTGGGCGAGGCCTCGGCCATCGCCCTGCTGGAGCGCGGCCTTCAAGTGGTCGCCGTGGACCTGAACGACGAGCGCGGCGCGGCGATGGAGCAAAAATACGCCGGCCGCCTGCGCTATGTGAAGGCCGATGTCTCCGACGAAGCCCAGATGCAGGCCGCGGTAGCCGCCGCCGAGGCCTTCGGCAACTTCCGCGCCCTGGTGCACTGCGCCGGCATAGGCGGGCCGCTGCGCCTGATCGAGAAGGACGGCAGTCCCGGCTCGCTGGAAAAGTTCGTCAACATCATCCGCGTAAACCAGATCGGCACGTTCAACACGCTGCGCCTGGCGGCCGTGGCCATGGCCAATAACGAGCCGATCGACGGCGAGCGCGGCGCCTGCGTGCTCACCGCTTCGGTAGCGGGCTACGAGGGGCAGATCGGCCAGATTCCCTACGCATCCTCCAAGGCCGGCGTGATCGGCATGACCCTGGTCGCCGCGCGCGACCTGGCCACCAAGTTCATCCGCGTCTGCACCATCGCCCCGGGCCTGTTCGACACCCCCATCCTGGCCAAGCTGCCCGACAACATCCGCCAGTCGCTGGCCGCCAGCGTGCCCCACCCTGCCCGCCTGGGTCACCCCTCGGAATACGCGCTGACGGCGCTGCACATCCTGGAGAACCCCATGCTCAACGGCGAAACCATACGCCTGGACGGCGCCATACGCATGCAGCCGCGCTGAGCGAAAATCCCCCACTTTTTCAGGTTCGATGTGAACATGGATGCGGATGCCAAACTGGTCAGCGCCCTGGTGCGCGGCGTCTCCATACTGCGCTGCTTCTCCAGCAAGCGCCAGGAGCTCAGCGCCAAGGAGCTGACGGACCTGACCGGCTTGCCCAAGCCCACGCTGTTCCGCCTGACGGAGACCCTGTGCGAGCTCGGCCTGCTGCGCTACTCGGAGCGCCTGTCCAAGTACGTGCCGGGCCTGGGCCTGCTGCAGCTGTCCGCGCCTGTGCTCACGCGCATGGCCCTGCGCCAGTTTGCGCGCCCGCTGATGCAGGCGCTGGCCGACCTGACCGAGGGCCAGGTGCAACTGGCCGTGGGCCACCGGCGCGAGCTGTGCCTGGTGGAGCTGGCCAATGGCATGGGCAACACCGTTTTCCGCCCCGAGGTCGGGGTGCGGATGTCGCTGTCGCGCACGGCCACGGGCCGCGCCTACCTGCTGGCCATGGCCGAGGACGAGCGCCGCGCCTACCTGCAGGACCTGCAGGCCAGCGACCCGCCGCGTGCCGCCGCTCTGGAGCAGCGCCTGGTGGACGCGCGTGACGACCTGGCACGCCACGGCTTTTGCCGCAGCCACGGCGACCTGCACAGCGAGATCGAATCCATCGCCGTGCCCATGAGCCAGCCGCAGGACGGGGAGCTGTGGGTGTTTGCGGTGTCGGTGCCGGTGTTCAGCCCGCTGTATGCCAAGCTGGAAACCGACCTGGGGCCGCGCCTGCGCACGCTGGTGCGTTCGGTGGAGAGCGTGCTTGGGGTTTAGGCGGGGCGCGTCAATGTCATTTATCCGAGAGCCCCTCTTGCTCCCTCCCCCAAAGGGCATGGGTATCTGCACATCTTTTTAGTAGCTCACAACGCTTGATTGACGCGGGTTTTGCTCCCTCTCCCCTTGTGGGAGAGGGTTGGGGAGAGGGGGCAGGCAAGGCTTTGCTCCCAGACTCCCCCTCTCCCCCGGCCCCTCTCCCGCGAGGGGAGAGGGGAGGAGGGCCCAGCACCGCGACTTGTGTAGATACCAATGCACAGAGGGGGCGGGAGTCTGAAGTAGACAGGAGACTTTATGAAGGTATTGGACAGCGTTCGCGTGCTGGAGATCGGCGGCCTGGGGCCGGGGCCGTTTTGCGCCATGCATCTGGCCGACTTGGGCGCCGATGTGATTTCCGTCGTGCGCCCGGCAGCGGGCGACGCCCCGACCGGCAGCCTGCTCAACCGCGGCAAGCGCTCGGTGTTTGCCGACCTGAAGACCGAGGCGGGCCGCCAACTGGTGCTGGCCCTGGTGGCAGAAGCCGACGCGCTCATCGAGGGCATGCGCCCCGGCGTCATGGAGCGCCTGGGCCTGGGGCCGGAGGAATGCATGGCGCTCAACCCGCGCCTGGTCTACGGCCGCATGACCGGCTGGGGCCAGAGCGGCCCGCTGGCGCCGCGCGCCGGGCATGACAACAACTACGCCGCCGTCAGCGGCGCGCTGTGGGGCTGCGGCCCGGCGGGCGCGCGACCGGTGTCGCCCTTTGCCGTGCTGGGCGACATAGGCGGCGGCGCGATGTACCTGATGACCGGCCTGCTGTCGGGCATCCTCCAGGCGCGCGCTACGGGCCGGGGCACGGTGGTCGATGCCGCCATCGTCGATGGCGCGGCGCATATGCTGAACCTGAACCTGAGCGCGCGCGAGAAGGGCCGGGTGGCCGACGAGCGCGGCCACAGCATCCACGACAGCGCGCCGTTCTACGAAACCTATGTTTGCGCCGACGGCGAGCACGTCACGATTGGCGCCATAGAGCCGCAGTTCTACGCACTGCTGCTCGACACCCTGGGCCTGGCCGGAGACGCAGCGTTTGCCGGTGACCAGTGGCACAAGTCCGCCTGGCCCGCACGCCGTGCACGCCTGGCCGCCTTGTTCCTGACCCAGCCGCGCGCGCACTGGCAGGCGCTGCTGGAACCCACCGACGTGTGCTTTGGCGCCGTGCTCAGCCCCGTGGAGGCCGCGGCCCACCCGCACATGCTTGCGCGCGGCGTGTACGGTGAGCAGGGCGGCGTGCTGCAGGCCGCGCCCGCGCCGCGCTTCGATGGCGCGGCCTATGCGCCGGGCGAGATATGCGCCAGCGGTGCGCACACGCAGGAGGTGCTGGCGGGTCTGAAAACCGCCGGCGCCTGGCGTGCCCGCTCAGCCGCGTAGCAGCGGCGACGCCGGCAGCCAGCGAAACGCCAGCGACGCCAGCGCCAGCCAGGCGGCAATCGCCAGCAGCACGGCGCGGTAGGGTTCCAGGCCTGCTATGCCGGCCCAGGCGGCCACGATGCCGGTGGCCGACTGCATCAGCGCCACGCCCAGGAACATGGCCATGGTGAACAGCGACAGCGCGCGGCCGGTGAGCCGGGGCGGGTAGGAGCTGCGCACGTCCGTGTACTGCAGCACGCTGTAGCCCGACAGCAGCGCCATGGCGATCATCAGCGCCACCGTGGCGCTGGCGTGCTGCAACAGGGCCATGAGCACGAAGAGCAGCGCCATCAGCAGCGAGCCATTGGCCACCCAGGCGCGGCGGCGCAATGGGCCGGGGTCGGCACGGCCGAAGGCGCCGGGCGTGAATAGCGCGATGAACGACAGCACCAGGGCCACGTTGCCCGTGTCCACCAGTGAAAAGCCATAGCGCTGCATGAGCAGCGGCCCCAACCACAGACCGCGCAGCGACAGGAAGGCCGCGTAGGA
Organism: Pseudomonadota bacterium; assembly: GCA_018240995.1. Taxonomy (GTDB): domain Bacteria; phylum Pseudomonadota; class Gammaproteobacteria; order Burkholderiales; family Burkholderiaceae_C; genus Alicycliphilus. The sequence continues at coordinate 6,845 of JAFEES010000568.1, forward strand.
CGACATGCCCAGCGCCAGGATGCCCCAGGTGTGCGGCAGCGTGAACAGCGCCGCGAAGCCGCGCAGCGCCTGGCCCCAGCCTTCCTGCGGGCGCTGCGGCGCGTCGGGCAACGTAGGTTCGTGCACCAGGGCGAAGATCAGCAGCCAGGACAGCGCGCTCAGGCCCGCCAGCAGGCCGAAGCCCCAACGCCAGCCCCAGTGTTGCACCACCCAGGCCATGGGCGTGCCGGTGAACAGCAGGCCCAGGCCGCCCAGCCCCATGCTCAGGCCCGAGAAGAAGGCAAAGCGTTCGCTGGCGAAATGCCGGGCGATGAACAGCGTGCAGGCCAGGAACGCCGGCGAGCAGCCCACACCTATCAGCAGCTGCCCGGCCATCAGCCAGCCATGGCTGGGCGCCAGGGCCGACAGCGCCGCGCCGGCGACCGACAGCGGCGCCGAGGCGAGCACCGTGGGGCGCAGGCCGTAGCGATCCATGGCGATGCCCATGAGCAGTTGCGCGACGCCGAATGACAGGCCGAACAGCCCGGCGAAGGTGCCCAGCGATTGGACCGACAGGCCGAAGTCGTGCTGCAGCCCCTGGGCCACGATGGCGGTGACGGTGCGGTACGACTGGCTCAGCGCAAAGCCCGACAGCAGGGCCAGCAGCATGAGCCAGAGTGGGCGGGGGCGGGAGGGGGGCAAGGCGGCGGGTGTCACATTTTCGGTCTTGTTTTTATAGCGTGTCACGCAACGTCAACAAGGCTTTTTGGCTGTTTCCACCCTCTCCCCCGGCCCCTCTCCCGCGAGGGGAGAGGGGAGGAAGGGGCGGCGTCGCGACCTGTGTAGATGCCGGTGCCCGGAGGGGGAGGGAGTGAAGGTCAGCACCGGACAAGCGTCAAGCACCGCGCCGCAGCGCCCGCGCGTGCCGCTCCAGGGTCTGCTCGGCCTGCCGCAGCACCGGCGCATCCACCATGCGACCATCGAGCACGCAGACGCCGCCGCCCGCATCCCGCAGGGCCTGCTGTACGCGGTGCGCCTGGGCCACGGCGACATCGTCCGGGTCGAAGGTGGCGTGCAGCAGCGGCACCTGGGCCGGGTGTATGCACAGCTTGCCGCCGAAGCCCATGCGGCGCGCGCGTTCGGCGTCGTCGGTCATGCGTTCAGGGTTGCGCGTGTCCACGGTCACGCCATCAATGGGCGCGGCCAGGCCCGCGCGGCGCGAGGCCAGCACCAGCGCCATGCGCATGGGCAGCAGTTCCATCTCATCCTCGGCGCAGGCCATGCCGGCGTCCACCTGAAAGTCCAGGTGGCCAAACAGCAGGCGTGCCACCTGCGGGGCGGCGGCCAGCGCGTCGCAGGCGGCAAGGCCGGCCACGCTTTCTACCAGTGGCAGCAGTGCGGCCTCTGGCCCGGCGGCCCGGGCCACGGTTTGCAGCGTCTGCGCGTGCTCGGCCTTCGGGACTACGGCGCCGGCCAGGCCCAGCGCCATGACTTGCGCCAGGGCCGCCAGGTCGTCGGCAAACCAGGGCGAGCCCTCGGCGTTGATGCGCACCAGCAGGCGCGCGCGCTGCGCGGCGTCGAGCAGCGCCACGGCCTGCAGCAGGGCGGCGCGGGCGCCGGCCTTGTCGGCGGGGGCTACGGCGTCCTCCCAGTCGGCGATCACCATGTCGGCGCCGCTGGCCAGGGCCTTGGGCAGGCGCTCGGGATGCGTGGCGGGTACGAACAGAAACGAGCAGGCCTGGGCCACCGGTATCGACATGGGGGTGATGCTCCTTATTGATCGGCCGTCACGCCAGCCGCCTTGATGGCCTTGTCCCAGCGTGCCGTTTCGCTCTCCAGCAACTTGCGCAGGCTCTCGGGCGTGGCCTTGTCGGGGGTGACCAGGTCGGAGCTCAACTCGGCGATGCGCTTCTTGACGTTGTCGTCCTTGAGCGCCACGTTCAGCGCCTTGTTCAGCTGCTCTATCACCTCCTTGGGCGTGCCCTTGGGGGCGTACATGCCATGCCAGACCTTCAGGTCGAAGCCCTTCAGGCCCTGCTCGTCGAGCGTCGGGATATTCGGCATGGACGACAGGCGCTTGGCCGTGGTCACGCCGAAGACCTTGACGCGCTTGCCGTCCGCAATCACCGGGGCGGTCTGCGTGGTCTGGTCGCACAGCAGATCCACCTGGCCGTCCATCAGGTCGTTCATGGCCGGGCCCGCGCCCTTGTAGGGCACGGTGGTCAGCTTCACGCCCAGCTGCTGCATGAACAGCATGCCGCACAGCTGCGACACGGCGCCTATGCCGGCGTTGGCCAGGGTGACCTTCTCCTGGTTCTTCTTCACATAGTCCAGCAGCTCGGGGAAGGTGTTGGCGGGGAATTCCTTGCGCGACAGCAGGGTCATGGGCACGTCCAGCACCTGGCCTATGTACTCGAAGTCCTTCAGCGGGTCGTAGGGCAGCTTCTTGTACAGCGCCGGCGCCGTGGCCATGCCCATGTGGTGGATGAGGATGGTGTAGCCGTCATTCTTCGCCCTGGCCACGCGGGCGGGCGCCAGGGTGCCGCCGGCGCCCACGGTGTTTTCCACGATCACGGTCTGCCCCAGCGACTGGCCCATGGGCACGGCCAGCACGCGCGCCACCACGTCGGTGGGGCCGCCGGCGCTGTAGGGCACGACCAGGGTCACGGGCTTGTCGGGCCAGGCGGCCTGCGCCGTGCCGGCCAGGCCCAGGGCCAGCAGGGCGCAGGCGCTGGCGATGCCGCGAGGGGTGAAAGCGGATGTCTTCATGGGTTTGTCTCCAATGTTGTGAATGTGAGAAAGGGCCGTTGGACGCCTCACGCACCAGCGGCCAGCAGCTGGCCCACGCGCGGCCACTGCGCCACCTGCCACAGCGACGCGACGGCGCTCGTCGCCTGGGCCGCGCCCACCGCGCCGCCATAGGCCGCCAGGCGCAGGGCCTTGGCTTCGACCTCATCGCGCGTCAGCGTATTGCCGGGGTCGCCCTTGGGTTCATCCACGCGGCCCTGCAGGCTGCGGCCATCCTGGGTCAGCACCGTCACCTTGCCTATCCAGCGCTGCGGGTAGGCGGCGTCCACCTCGGCGTCGAGCACCATGCGCACCTTCTCGCGCAGGGTGACAGTGTCCGGGGCCAGGTACTCGGCGTCGAATTCGGTCAAACCCGCATGGCCAAAGCGCGCGGCCAGGGCCAGCACCGTGCCCATCGAGAACTTGGACTGGTGCACCGTGGCGGGCGAGATTACGGGCCCCAGCACGTCGATGGCGCCCTGGTGCACATGGCAGGTGACCTGGGCGATGTCGCCGATTTGCAGGCCGTGCGTGCGCATCACCTGCAAGAGGGCGTCGGCCGCGGGGTGGGTGTGGCGGCAGGAGGCATGCCACTTGAAGCTGGTCTCGGCCGTGGCCCAGCGCTGGCCCAGGCCGTCGGTCAGTTTGGCGGGGTTGGCATCCTGCGACATGCCGGCCGCCAGGCCCTGCGCGCCGGTGAAGATGTCCTGCGCGCCGGTGAAACCGTCCTTGGCCAGGTAGGCCGCCATCAGCCCGGCGGCGGTGGCATGGGCCGTGTGCAGCTGCTTGCTGTCGGCGGCGGTGCGCAAGAACTCCCACAGCCCCGCCGACTGCGTGCCGGCCGAGCCGAAGGCGTGCTGCATCTCTCCGGGCGTGAGCTTGAGCAGTCGCCCCACGGCGGCGGCGGCGGCCAGCGTGCCGGCGGTGGCCGTGGTGTGGAAGATGCGGTAATGGCTGCGGCCCAGGAATTCGCCCACGCGTATGCCGACCTCGTAGCCCGCCACGCAGGCCGCCATCAGCTCGGCGCCGCTGGCGCCTATGCTTTGCGCCACGGCCAGCGCGGGCGGAAACACCACCGCCGCCGGGTGGAACACCGAGCCGTTGTGCACGTCGTCCTGCTCGGCGAAATGTGAGGCGGCGGCATTCGCCAGCGCGGCCATCATGGGAGAGCTGGTGGCGCCCTGCGCAATGACCTCGCTCGGGCCAGAGGTAGGCCCCTGCGACAGCGCAAAGCGCGTGATGCTGGCGACGGGCCGCGCCTTGCAGCCGGCGAGCACCGAGCCAAACCAATCGACCCACAGGTCTTCGGCGCGGCGCTGCACGGGCTCTGGCACGTCGCTCCATTGCAGGGTGGCGGCGAACTGGGCCAGGGGGTGGATATGGGCTTGGGTTTCTTGCTTCATTTATGGCTCCAGGGCTGCGGGGTTCACTCCTTCCCCCTTTGGGGGAAGGTGGGGATGGGGGCTGGCCGGCCCCTCACCCCTCCCTCTCCCCAAAGGGGCGAGGGCGATAGCTTGGCTGCGGCGTTCACTCCCTCTCCCTCTGGGAGAGGGCGGGGGTGAGGGCTCCCGCCATGTCTCATCAAATGGCCTGTGGCGCCTGCAGCGCGTCGATCTGCTCCGCCGTCCAGCCCAGCTCGGACAGGATGGCGGCGTTGTGCTGGCCTACGGCGGGCACCGCGTCCATGCGGTAGTCGAAGGCGCTGTTCACGCCCGGAGGCAGCAGGGCAGGCACCGCGCCGGCGGGCGTGGCCACCTGGCGCCAGCGGCCGCGCGCCTTGAGCTGCGGGTGGGCCCACAGATCCGCCATGTTGTTGACGCGGGCGTTGGCTATCGACGCGGCATCCAGGCGCTCCACCACCTGGGTGGCGGTGAGCGATGCAAAGGTTTGCAGGATAAGTTTCTCAAGCTCGGCACGGTGCTGATTGCGCTGGGCGTTGGAGCAAAAGCGCGGGTCTGCCGCCACCTCGGGCTGCTGCAGCACGCCATCGCAAAACGCCTGCCATTCGCGCTCATTCTGCAGGCCCAGCATCACCGTGCCGCCGTCGCCCGCAGTGAACGGCCCATAGGGGTAGATGCTGGCGTGCGATGCGCCGGTGCGCGGCGGTGGCGGCGCGCCGTCGAAGGCGTAGTACAGCGGGTAGCCCATCCACTCGCCCATGGCTTCGAGCATGGACACGTCGATATGGCTGCCCTCCCCCGTCTTGCCGCGCAGCAGCAGGGCCGACAGGATGTTGCTGTAGGCGTACATGCCGGCGGCGATGTCGGCCACCGAGATGCCGGATTTGGATGGCGTTTCGGGCGTGCCGGTAACGGACAGAAAACCGGCCTCGCTCTGGATCAAGAGGTCATAGGCCTTCTTGTCGCGGTAAGGGCCGTCGGCGCCGTAGCCGCTGATGTCGCAGACGATGAGCCTGGGGTTGTGCTCCCTCAATGCCTCATACGACAGCCCCATGCGCGCCGCCGCGCCGGGCGCCAGGTTCTGCACCAGCACGTCGGCGGTCTTCAGGAGCTGCAGCAGCGCGGCCTTGGCCTGGGGCTGCTTCACGTCCAGCGCCAGGCTTTCTTTGCTGCGGTTGATCCAGGTGAAGTGCGACGACTGGCCGCGCACGCGCTGGTCATAGCCGCGCGCAAAGTCGCCGCTGCCGGGACGCTCCACCTTGATCACGCGCGCGCCCAGGTCGGCGAGCTGGCGTGTGCAAAAAGGGGCGGCGACGGCGTGTTCGAGGGAGACGACGGTGATGCCGGCTAGGGGGAGGGTCATGGAGTCTTCCGTTTCAGCTTGGCGTGAGGCTCTCTTTACTCCCTCCCCCTCTGGGGGAGGGTGGGGGTGGGGGCTGGCGTCGTCAGCACATCTGGCCGGCCCCCATCCCTGCCTTCCCCCAGAGGGGGAGGGAGAAAAACCTCAGAAAGAACGCGGCAAACCGAGGATGTGCTCGGCCACGTAGGAATAGATCAGGTTGGTCGAAATCGGCGCCACCTGGTACAGCCGCGTCTCGCGGAACTTGCGCTCAATGTCGTATTCGCAGGCGAAGCCGAAGCCGCCGTGGAACTGCAGGCAGGCGTTGGCCGCCTCCCAACTCGCCTTGGCCGCCAGGTACTTGGCCATGTTGGCCTGGGCGCCCATGGGCTCGTGCTTGTCGAACAGCTCGCAGGCCTTCCAGCGCATCAGGTTGGCGGCCTCGACCTCGATGTAGGCGTCGGCGATCGGGAACTGCACGCCCTGGTTCTGGCCAATCGGGCGGCCAAAGACGTTGCGATCCTTCACGTAGCTGGTCACGCGATCGAGGAACCAGTAACCGTCGCCAATGCACTCTGCCGCTATCAGCGTGCGCTCGGCGTTCAGGCCGTCCAGGATGTACTTGAAGCCCTTGCCCTCTTCGCCTATCAGGTTCTCCTCGGGGATCTCCAGGTTCTCGAAGAACAGCTCGTTGGTCTCGTGGTTCACCATGTTGAGAATCGGGCGCACGGTCATGCCCTTTTTCTCGGCTTCGCGCAGATCCACCATGAAGATGGACATGCCCTCGCTCTTTTTCTTCACGTCTGCCAGCGGCGTGGTGCGCGCCAGCAAAATCATCCAGTCGCTGTGCTGTATGCGGCTGATCCACACCTTCTGGCCGTTGACCACGTACCGGCCGTCCTTCTTCACGGCGCTGGTCTTGATCTTGGTGGTGTCGGTTCCGGTGGTCGGCTCGGTCACGCCCATGGACTGCAGGCGCCATTCGCCGCTGGCAATCTTCGGCAGGTATTTCTCCTTCTGCGCCTGGCTGCCGTGGCGCAGCAGCGTGCCCATGTTGTACATCTGGCCATGGCAGGCGCCGCTGTTGCCGCCGCAGCGGTTGATTTCTTCCATGATCACGCTGGCCTCGGTCAGCCCCAGGCCCGAGCCACCGTACTCATGCGGGATCAGCGCCGCCAGCCAGCCCGCCTTGGTGAGGGCGTTGACGAAGGCCTCGGGGTAGGCGCGCCGCTCGTCCACCTTGCGGAAGTACTCGTCCGGAAACTCGGCGCACAGCGCGCGGATGGCGTCGCGGATCTCGTGGTAGTTGTTGGAGCTGGTGTGTTGGATCATGGTGGTTTTCTCGGTATTTTTGGCCTCCAGCACCCGTCTATCAAGTGCTGGTAGCTATCGTTTGATGAGTGTTCAGGCCAGGGTAGCCTGGCCCTGCATGGTGAGCCAGCCCTCATGGTCCTCGGCCCACAGCTCCACGCTCTTGCCGTCGTGCGATGGCCTGCCGTGCACGCTGAAGGGGTGCAGGTCGAAGGTCGGCCGCACGGCGCGGAAGTCGAAGCGCGCCACCTGCGCGCCCGGCAGCTCGCGGCGCAGCAGGTCCAGCAGCAGCGTGGCGATCAGCGGGCCGTGCACGATCAGGCCGGGGTAGCCCTCGACCTCGGTGACGTACTGGCGGTCGTAGTGGATGCGGTGGCCGTTGAAGGTCAGCGCCGAGTAGCGGAACAGCGTCACCGCGTCGGCCGCGATGCTGCGCGACCAGGCGGCCTGGCCGGCCAGCGGCGGCCTTTGCGGCGCGGGCGCCGCCTCGCCCGGCTGGGCGGCGCTGCGGTAGACGATGTCGTGCTCCTCGGTCAAAGCCAGGCCGCGCGCATTCAGGTACTGGTGCTCCACCAGCACGAACAGCAGCTCGCCCGTGCGTCCCGCCTTGTGCCTGACCGACTGGATGGTCGAGCGGCGCTCTACCCGCTGGCCCACGCACAGCGGGTTGCTCGCCTCCCAGGACAGGCGCCCGCCCGCCCACATACGCCGCGGCAGCGGCACAGGCGGCAGGAAGCCGCCGCGCTTTGGATGCCCGTCGGGCCCGATCTCGCTGGCGCGCGCATGCGGCAGAAAGTACAGCCAGTGCCACAGCGGCGGCACGGCGGTGCCCGCTTCGGGCGCCGGGTCGTCCCGATCCAGCGTGGCCGACAGCGCGGCGACGGGCATGGCGGTGAAGCTGTCGCTCAAGGTCTCGCTCTTGCCTTGCCAGGTCTGCAGGTGCGCCAGTTGGGCGGCGTCCAGGGTGGGGTTGGTCATGTTCCGGTCACTCAGTTGATGGTCGCGCCCGAGGCCTTGACGATTTGCGCCCACTTGGCGATGTCCTGCTTGAGCAGGGCGGCAAACTCCTCGGGCGTAACGGGCTTGGCGGGGGTGCCCGCCAGCTCCACGCCCTGGGCCTCCAGCTTCTCGCGCATGTCCTTGTAGGCCATGGCCTGGCGCATGCCGTCCTGCAGGCGAGCCAGCACGTCTTTGGGCACGCCCGCGGGCGCGAACAGGCCTATCCACAGCGTGCCGCTGTAGCCGGGCACGAACTCGGCCAGGGCCGGAACGTCGGGCAGCACGGGCGAGCGCTGCGGGCTGCTCACGGCCAGCGCGCGCAGCCGGCCAGCCTTGATGTGCGCCAGCGTAGACGGCAGGCTGCCGAACAGCAGCGGCAGCTGGCCGCCCAACACATCGTTGAGCGCCGGCGCTACGCCCTTGTAGGGCACATGCTGCAGCTCTATGCCGGCCATCTGGTTCAGCATCTCGCCCAGCAGGTGGTTCAGCGTGCCATTGCCGGCCGAGGCATATTGCAGCGTGCCGGGCTTGGACTTGGCCAGCGCCAGCAGCTCGGGCACGGTCTTGGCGGGAAACGACGGGTTGGCCAGCAGCACGTTGGGCACGGCCCCTATCAGGCTGATGGGCTGGAAGTCGGCCACGGGGTCGAAGCCCGACGCCTTGTACAGCGCGGGGTTGATGGCCTGGCTGCTGCTGATGGTCATGAGCAGGGTGTAGCCGTCCTTGGGCGCCTTGGCCACGGCCTGCGTGCCGATATTGCCGCCCGCGCCCGGCTTGTTGTCCACCACGGCGCTGCCGCCCAGCTTCTCGGCCAGCTTTTGCGCCACCACGCGGCCCACGATGTCGTTGGTGCCGCCCGCGGCCTGGGGCACCACCATCACGATGGGGCGGCTGGGGTAGGCCGCCTGGGCAAGCACGCTGGGGGCGGCGGTCAGCGCCCAACCCAGGGCGGCACCGGCGCACAGGGTGCGGCGGGTAAGGGCGGACTGGTTGGCGCGGCGCATGGGGCAGGTCTCCAGATTGGTAGAAGTGCCCGATGCTCGCCGCTGGCACTGAACCGTGCAATCCACGTTTGTGAAAGCATGCCTTTGGCGGCCATGAAGGCCGGGCCTGCTTTCATGCAGCCAAAGCCCGGCCTAGCCATTGCCGAATGGCGCCGCGGCGGCTTTGCCTGCATGCTTGGGCGCTTATCGACAAACCTGAGGACGACGGACATGGCGCAGAAGATGGTGCAGGACAAGGTGGTGGTGGTCACGGGCGCTGGCGGCGGCATTGGGCGCGACATGGCGCTGGCGCTGGCGGCGGCGGGGGCCAAGGTGGTGGTCAACGACATCGGCACCTCTACCAGCGGCGAGGGCCAGGACGCCGGCCCGGCGCAAAAGGTGGTCGAGGAAATCCGCGCCGCCGGCGGCCAGGCCGTGGCGAACATGGACAGCGTGGCCGAGGCAGCGGCGGCTGGGCGCATCGTGCAATGCGCGCTGGATCATTTCGGGCGCATCGACGGCGTAGTGAACAACGCCGGCATCCTGCGCGACCGCTTCTTTCACAAGATGAGCCTGGACGAGTGGGACGCCGTGCTGAAAGTCCACCTGTACGGCAGCTACTACATGAGCCGTGCGGCGGCGAATCATTTCAAGGAGCAGGAGAGCGGCGCCTTTGTGCACATGACCTCCACCTCGGGCCTGATAGGCAACTTCGGCCAGGCCAACTACAGCGCCGCAAAACTGGCACTGGTGGCGCTGTCCAAGAGCATCGCGCTGGACATGCAGAAATTCCACGTGCGCTCCAACTGCATTGCGCCCTTTGCCTGGAGCCGCATGATCGGCTCCATCCCCACCGATACGCCCGAGCAGCAGGCGCGCGTCGCCAAGATCCAGCAGATGACGCCGAACAAGATCGCGCCGCTGGCGGTGTACCTGCTGTCGGATGCGGCGCGCGACGTGAACGCCCAGGTGTTCGCCGTGCGCAACAACGAGATCTTCCTGATGAGCCAGCCGCGCCCCCTGCGCTCGGTGCACCGCAGCGAGGGCTGGACGGCCGAGACCATTGCCGAGCATGGCATGCCGGCCCTCACACGCTCCTTCGTGCCCATGGAGCGTTCGGGCGACGTGTTCAGCTGGGATCCGGTGTAAACCCATGGCCATCGACTACCACCACTTGAAGTCGCGGGCGTTTGCCCCCGTGCCCCAGCACTACCAGGCGCGCGACAGCATGCTGTACGCCCTCAGCCTAGGCCTGGGCAACGACCCGCTGGATGCCGCCGTCCTGCCCTTCGTCTACGAGGGCATGGAAGGCGGACTGCGCGCCCTGCCCACGCTGGCCGTGGTGCTGGGCTACCCGGGCTTCTGGGCGCGCGAGGCGGACACGGGCATTGACTGGGTGAAGCTCTTGCATGGCGAGCAGCGCGTGCGCTGGCACCAAGCGCTGCCGGCCGACTGCGAGGTGGTGGGCAAGAGCCGCATCACGCACCTGACGGACAAGGGCGAGGGCCGGGGCGCCATCCTGGTCACCGAGCGGCGGGTGGAGACCAAGGCCGGCGTGCCGCTGGCCACCATGCAGCAGGTGACCGTGCTGCGCGGCGACGGCGGCTACAGCCAGCAACGCGGCGGCCAGCCCAGCGATGAGCCGCTGCCGGCGCTTGAGTCCACGCCGCAGGATCGTGCGCCCGACTTCACCGACACGCAGGTGATCCGCCCCGAGGCGGCGCTGCTCTACCGCCTGATGGGCGACTACAACCCGCTGCATGCCGAGCCGGCCGTTGCCGCCAAGGCGGGCTTCGAGCGCCCCATACTGCACGGCCTGGCGAGCTACGGCCTGGTGGCCTGGGCGCTGCTGCGCCAGTGTGCGGGCTTTGATCCGGCGCTTCTCAAGGCCCTGGACATCCGCTTTGCCGCGCCGGTCTATCCGGGCGAGACGCTGGTGACCGAGATCTGGCGCGTGCCGGGCCAGGCCGGGCGGTTCCAGCTGCGCGCCCGCGTGCTCGAACGCGACAAGGTGGTGCTGAGCCACGGCTTTGCCGAGCTGGCTTGAGCGATTTTTTCCCCCTCCCCCTCTGGGGGAGGGAGGGGTGGGGGCCGGCGACGCTTGCACCCTGATGCAGGCACTCCAGCCCCCATCCCAACCTTCCCCCAGAGGGGGAAGGAGCAAGACACCCAAGGAGCCTTCATGAGCGCACCTCCCGTATTGACCTCCATAGCCGACGGCATAGGCACCATCACCCTGAACCGCCCCCAGGCGCGCAATGCCCTCAGCCAGGACATGCGCCCGGCGCTGGCCGCCGCCGTCACGCAGATGCGCGACGATGCCGGCGTGCATGCGGTGATCCTCACCGGCGCGGGCGGCGCCTTCTGCTCGGGCGGCGACATCTCGGCCATGCTCGACACCAGCCGCACGGGCCTGGCCTTTCGCAAGGGCATGCGTGAGCTGCACCAATGGTTCCCCGAGCTGGTGAACATGGAAAAACCGGTGATCGCCGCCGTCGATGGCCCCGCCTTTGGCGCCGGCCTCAGCCTGGCGCTGGCGGCCGATTTCATCGTTGCCACGCGCCGCGCCCGGTTTTGCGCGGTGTTCGGCCGTATCGGCCTGGTGCCGGATCTGGGCGCGCTGCACCTGCTGCCGCGCATCGTCGGCTTGCAAAAGGCCAAGGAGCTGGTCTTCACCGCGCGCACGGTGGAGGTGGAAGAAGCCAAGCAGCTCGGTATGGTCTACGACATCGTGGAAGACGGCACCGCGCTCACGCAGGCCGCGCAGGCACTGGCACGGCGCTTTGGCGATGCCTCCACCGCCGCCATTGGCATGGCCAAGACCATCATGAACCAGTCCTTCGAGAGCGACGCGCGCACCCTGGCCGAGATGGAGTCCTACGCCCAGGCCATGGCGCGCGGGTCTGACTACCACCACGACGCCATCCGGCGCTTCAAGGCCAAAGAGCCGCTGCGCTTCGACTGGGACAGGCAATGAAACTGCTTTTCCCTACCCCTACCCCTGACCTTGGCACCGTCATCCCCGCGCAGGCGGGGATCCAGTGCACCCCGGCAACGCTCCTGGATTCCCGCCTGCGCGGGAATGACGGTGGTGCTGCTGCCGTGGCGCCCAGGTTTCATGCGATATGGACGGTGCGTGAGTGCCCCATGGATCACTGAGATGAAACTGTTTTGCCTTACCCCTACCGTTGCCAGCGTCATCCCCGCGCAGGCGGGGATCCAGTGCCGCCCACCAACGCTCCTGGATTCCCGCCTGCGCGGGAATGACGGTGGTGGTGCGAGCCTGGCGCCCCGGTTTCATGCCCTGCGGGGGGCGCGCGGCGCCATGGATAGCTGACATGAGTGTGTTGGCCGAGCAGCTGCAGGCACTGATCCGTCCCGGCGACACCCTGTGGTGGGGCCAGGCCACGGCCGAGCCCTTGACGCTGACGCGCACGCTGGTCGAGCACCGCCATGCCATTGCCCAGGGCGGCCGGCTGCGCGTGTTCGTGGGCATGGCGGCATCCAACACGCTCAGGCCCGAGCAGGCCGACGTGCTCGATTTCTTCGGCTACGCCGCCGGCGGCGCGCACCGTGCCCTAGCCGATGCCGGCGTGCTGGACATCCTGCCCGTTCATTACTCGCAGCTGCCGGGCCTGATACAGGGCGGTGTGCTGCCGGCCGATGTGCTGCTGCTGCAGGTCTCGCCACCGGACGAAGAGGGCCGCCACAGCCTGGGCCTGGTGCGCGAATACCTGCCCGACATGCTGGCCAAGGCGCGCGTGGTGATTGGCGAGGTCAATCCCGCCATTCCCTGGACGCATGGCGGCCCGCACCTGCAGGCCGGCGATTTCGCCCTGCTGATCAATGCCGAGCACCCGCCGCTGGACCAGCCGCGCGGCACCATAGGCGCCACCGAGCAGGCCATCGCAGGCCATGTTGCCGGCCTGATCGAGGACGGCGCCACGCTGCAACTGGGCGTGGGCAACCTGCCCGAGGCCGTGCTGGCCGCGCTGCACGGCCACCGTGACCTGGGCCTGCATTCCGGCGCGGTGACGGATGGCATTGCCCAGCTGGCCGAGGCGGGCGTGCTGACCAACGCAAAGAAAAGCCTGGACAACGGCGTGGGCGTGGGCGGCATCCTCATGGGCAGTGAAGTCCTGCGCCGCTGGGCGCAGCGCAATCCGCAGATCGAGCTGCGCACTACCCAATACACGCACCACCCCGAGGTGCTGGCGGCGAGCCACAAGCTGGTCGCCATCAACGCCGCCATCGAGGTAGACCTGACCGGCCAGATCAACGCCGAGGTCGCCGCCGGTGTCTACGTGGGCGCCGTCGGCGGCGCGGTGGATTTCTTGCGCGGCGCGGCGCGCAGCCATGGCGGCCTGCCCATAGTCGCGCTGCCGGCCACGGCCAGGGGCGCGAGCCGCATCGTGGCGCAGCTTTCAGGTCCGGTGAGCACGCCGCGCAGCGACGCCGGCCTGATCGTCACCGAGCATGGCGTGGCCGACCTGCGCGGCCAGCCGCTGTCGCGCCGCGTGCGCCGGCTCATAGCCATCGCAGCCCCCGAACACCGCGAAACCCTGGAACGCCAGGCCCATGAGCTGCTGCGCCGCTGCGGCGCCGTCTTCGTAGGTCGGGTTAGCGCAGCGTAACCCGACGAAGCGCGCGTCATGGCACCCCTTCCCAACCACGTCGGGTTACGACCTGCGGTCTAACCCGACCTACGAGTTCAACACCCCATAGGAGTCCCACCATGCGCAGAGCCGCCATCGTCACCCCTGTTCGTACCCCCGTCGGCACCTTCGGCGGAAGCCTGCGCCCCGTGTCCGTCGAGGAACTTGCCGCCACCACGGTACGTGCCGTGGTGCAAAAGAGCGGCATAGACCCGGCGCGCATCGACGATGTGGTGTTCGCCCAGTCCTACGCCAGTAGCGAGACGCCCTGCGTCGGCCGCTGGGCGGCGCTGCAGGCGGGCCTGCCGGTGTCGGTGCCTGGCATGCAGCTGGACAGGCGCTGCGGCGGCGGCCTGCAGGCCATCGTCACGGCCGCGATGATGGTGCAGAGCGGGGCGGCAGACGTGGTGATCGCCGGCGGCGTGGAGAGCATGAGCCGCATTGAGTACTACAGCACCGACATGCGCTGGGGCGCGCGTTCGGGCAATGTGCGTTTTTACGACCGGCTGGACCGCGGCCGCGAGCGCTCGCAGCCCGTGGAGCGCTTCGGCAAGATCTCCGGAATGATAGAGACCGCCGAGAACCTGGCACGCGACTACGCCATCACGCGCGAGCTGGCCGACGCCTTCGCGCTGCGCAGCCACCAGAAGGCGGCGGCGGCCTGGGCCGCCGGGCGCTTCGATGACGAGATCGTCACCGTGCAGGTGCCGCAGCGCAAGGGTGACCCGGTTACGTTCTCAAAGGACGAAGGCTTTCGCGCCGACGTCACACCCGAGAGCCTGGCCAGGCTGCGTGTCTTGATGCCGAATGGTACGGTGACGGCCGGCAACGCCAGCCAGCAAAACGATGCCTCGGCCGCCTGCCTGATCGTGGCCGAGGACAGGCTGGCCGAGCTGAATCTCACGCCCATGGCCACCCTTGTGGGCTGGGCCGCGGCCGGCTGCGAACCCTCCCACATGGGCATAGGCCCGGTGCCGGCCGTCAAGAAGTTGCTGGCGCGCCTTCAACTCAAGATCGGCGACATGGATCTGGTCGAGCTCAACGAGGCCTTCGCCTGCCAGGTGCTGGCCGTGCTCAAGGGCTGGGGCTGGCAGGACCAGGACGCGATCGAGGCCAAGCTCAACGTCAACGGTTCCGGCATCTCGCTGGGCCACCCCATAGGCGCCACGGGAGTGCGCATCCTGGCCACGCTGCTGCACGAGCTGCAGCGGCGCCAGGGCCGCTACGGGCTGGAGACCATGTGCATAGGCGGCGGGCAGGGGATTGCGGCGGTGTTCGAGCGGGTATAGCGCAAGGTAGCCGCCGGCACGGGGCGGGCCATCACGCCGCCGCCAGCGCCCTTTCGAAATGGCTCCAGGCGTTGAAGGGCGCGGCATCCGGCCGGCGCGCCGCGATCAGCACGATGCGCGAGCGGCGGTTGCTTTGCGCCGCGCCAGGGGGCCCAATGCTCCAGCGCCTGCCGCACAGTTGCAGCACGCGCGGGGCGTCCTCGCCCTCCAGGAACACCATGCCCTTGGCGCGCAGCACATGCGCGGGCAGGGCGTTCAGCGCTGCCTCAAGGGCCTGGCGCTGCAGGGGGTGGGCGGTGGTGAAGCTGTGGCTGGCGAAGCGGGCGGCGTGGTCGATCTGCGGATTTGCCTGCGCCTCGTCATCCTGCGCCGCGCCCAGCACTGGCCGCAGGAGCAGGTTGGGGTCGATCTCGCCGTGGTGGCTTTCCAGCACCGGCACGCCGGGCGCCTGCGCGCCAAGCCAGGCGTGCATCGCGGCGAGGTCTTCGGGCGTGACCAGGTCGGTCTTGCTCAGCAGCAGCAGGTCGGCGGCGCGCAGCTGGGCCAGCACGGTGTCGCCCACGTAGCGATCCTGGGCCAGTGACCGCACCGCCTGGGCATCGACCACGGTGATCACGCCATCGCTGCGAAAGCGCCCGCCCGATCGGCCCATGGCTGCGATGCGCGCGGGGTCGCCCACGCCGCTGGCCTCCACCACCACGCGGTCGGGCGGATCGGGCAGCGACAACACTTTCAGAAAGGCCTGCATCAGATCGCCGCCTGTGGCACAGCAGGCGCAGCCGTTGGCCAGGTTGATGATGCCGTCGGGCAGGCCGGGGGCGCTTTGGGCGATCAACTGGGCATCGATGTTGATAGTCCCAAAATCATTGACCATGACCAGCACGCGCTCGCGCTGCTGGGTGCGCAGCAGGTGGTTGAGCAGCGTGGTCTTGCCGGCCCCCAGAAACCCGCCCAGCACGGTCAGGGCAATCGGGGGCTGTGGTTTCAGCATGGATGCGCGGGCGCCTGGAAAACCTGACCGCCCAGCACCGTGCCCCACACCGGCACATCGCGCAGGGCCTGGGCCGGCACCTCCAGCGGGTCTTGTTCGAGCACCGCGAAGTCGGCGAACTTGCCCACCTCGATGCTGCCTATGCAGTGATCCAGGCGCAGCGTGTGGGCGGCGCCCAGGGTGACGGCGCGCAGTGCGTCATAGGCGCCAATGCGCTCGCTGGCACCCAGGATGCGGCCGCTGGCCGTCTGCCGGTTCACCGCGCACCAGGCGGTGAACAGCGGGGCGATGGGGGTGATGGGCGCGTCAGAATGCAGCGAGAAGGGCACGCCGTGGCGCAGGGCGGTGCCCGCCGCGTTCATGCGGTTGGCGCGGTCGGGGCCGACGGTGATGCCGTAGTGGGCGTCGCCCCAGTAGTACAAATGGTTGGCAAACAGGTTCACCGCCATGCCCAGCGTCGCCATGCGCTTGAACTGCGCGGCGTCGGCCAGCTGGCAGTGCTGCAGGGTGTGGCGGTGGTCCCAGCGCGGGTGCTGGCGCAGCACGGTCTCCACTGCATCCAGCACCATGTCCGTGGCCTCGTCGCCGTTGGTGTGGATGTGGATGGTGAAGCCGGCGCGGTGGTATTCGTCGATCAGCTCCAGCGTCTTTTGCGGTGGTATCACCCAGATGCCATTGGCGCTGCCGTTGTAGTAGTGCGGCCAGCGCAGGCGCGCGGTAAAGCCCTGGATGGAGCCGTCCACCACCATCTTGATGAGGCCGAAGTGCAGCTTGTCGGTGTTGTGCTGCATTGCCCGGCGCACGCGCTCGGGCCCGCCCTCGGCCGCGCCGCGCATGGGGTTGTAAGCCGGCACCAGGCGCAGCGGAAACTGCGGCTCGCTGGTGATTTTCACCAGGTTGACGACGGCATCGTCCGCCAGGTTGTTGGACAGGTCAGCCGCCGTGGTCACCCCCGCCAGCTGGGCCAGGCGGCCGAAGTTGCGTATGCCTTGCTCGGACTGGCCGGCGGCGAAGTAGGCGTTGCCAATGATGGCAAAGACCGGAAACATGGCCGCCATCTCCTGCAGCTCGCCGGTGGGCTGGCCCTGCCCATCCTTGGCCACGCCCTCGGTCTCGGTGGCGGCGTCTATGCCAGCCAGCCGCAGCATGGCGCTGTTGACGTTGAGCAGGTGCACGCTGGCGTGCAGCACCACCACCGGGCGGGCGGCCGAGACCTGGTCTAGCTCATGGACCGTCATGCGGGCGGTGCCGAAATGGATGGGATCGAAGCCCCAGGCCAGCAGTGGCTGCGTGGGGTCTGGCAGCTGTTGCTGCGCCTCGCGCAGGCGCTCGATCAGCGCCTCGAAGCTCTGCACCCCGGGCCACAGGGTGCCGTCGGGGCCGCGGCGGTCGTGAAAGCCGGCGTAGACGAAGTTCCACATGCCGCCGTCGAGCAGGTGGGCGTGGCCTTCCACCAGCCCGGGCATCAGCACCTTGTCGGCAAACCGGGTGTCGAGGGTGGCGGGCCCCCAGCCCTGTAGCTCGCCGGCGCTGCCCACGCCGAGGATGCGGCCGTCGCGCACGGCCACATGCGTGGCCTCGGGCTGCATGGGGTTCATGGTGATGATTTTTCGCGCCTGAAAAATCGTCGTCGTGGTGTCTGCCTGTGTCATGTCGCTGCCTGGGGATGTTGCCGTGGCGAGAGGGGCGGGCCCCCAAGTCCCGAAAGACTTATTGGTTTGCCCGGAAGCCGGATTTTTCGACAATCGGCCGCAGTGCCTCGCGCTCCGTTTTGATGGAGTTCGTGACGCTGGCGCCGGGCCTGCCCGTGGTCACCATGCCGATCTGGGCCATCTTCGCGGAAAACTCCGGGTCTTGCACGATGCCGATCATGGCCTTTTCCAGCTGGCTCACCACGGCCTTGGGCGTGCCCGCCGGAACGAAGGCGGCAAACCAGGCGGGTGCGATATCAAAGCCCTTCACTCCCTGTTCCATGAGCGTGGGCACATGGGGAACGAGCCTGGAGCGCTCCAGGCCAAGAGTGCCGAGGTATTTGATTTTCCCGGCCTTCACCAATTCGCTGGCGGACGCCACGATGTCTATGCCGATCGGAAGCGCACCGCCGATTTCATCGGTCAGCATGGGCGGCGCACCCTTGTAGGCGATGGGTGTCAGGTTCAGGCCCATTTGCTGGTTCAGCTGCAGCACGCCGAAGTGGGCCACACCGCCCAGGGTCACCATGCCCACGCCGCCGTCCTTGGGGTTCTTTTTCACCCAGTCCAGATATTCCCGCATCGAGGAATAGGGACTTGCCGCGGCGGTCGTCGCCACCAGCGGCGTGTCCGCCAGATGCGCCACGGGGATGAAATCCTTGTCGGGATCGAAGGGCAGCTTGTCATAGGTCAGGGGCTGCAGGACGAACGGCGAGGCCGGGCTGAGCAAAATGGTGTTGCCGTCGGCTGGCGACCGTTTCACCGCCGTCGTGGCAATCTGGGTGCTGGCCCCGGGCTTGTTGTCCACGATGACCGTCTTGCCCAGGTCGGTGCGCAGTTTTTCCGCCATGGCCCGCGCCATGCTGTCCAGGGCCCCGCCCGCGGAAAAGCCGATGATTATCTTCACGGGGGAGTTCGCCGCGTCTTGTGCGCTGGCAGTGCCGCCCAGCAGCGCCGCGGCGCAGGCGATGGCTGTAATTTTCACGATGGATGGCTGCAACATGTCTCCTGGCTCCTTGGATGGGAGGTTTTGTGATGGGATGGCGCAGTCTAGAAACAGGCTAATAGAATGTCTAATATATATAAGGTATCTTTTCATCCATTAAATATATGATTTTGCGCCGCCTGGAACTGGGTGGCGCAGGGGCAGGTCGACTTGTCAGAAGGCCCGGCCAAGGCGCTTGCGGCGCCCCGTGAGCGGCGTTCTTAACGGCACCCGAAGCGGCTCTTTGGCAAATGCAGATTCACACGGCAGGGGTGCTTGGCCACCATCGCGGGGCGCGGCCGCATGCGACGGCCGCCACGACACCTGACGGAGACACCCATGCCCATGTTTTCCCGCCGCCTGGCCCTTGCCACGCTGGCTCTCACGCCCCTTGCCCTTGCACCGATGCATGCGGCCGCCCAGGACGGCCAGCCCGTGCGCCTCATCGTCGGCTATGCCGCGGGCGGCCCGGTGGATCAGGCGGCGCGCCTGTTCGCGCCGGCGCTGGGCAAGGAGCTGGGCCAGTCCGTCATCGTGGAAAACAAGACCGGGGCCAACGCCACCATTGCCGGTGCCGAGGTCATGCGCGCCAAGCCCGACGGCCTGACGCTGTGGTATGCCGCCAGCCCCACCATCACCATCAGCCCCAACGTGATGAGCAAGATGCCGTTCGACCCGGCCAAGGACCTGGCGCCGGTGGCGCCCGTGCTGAGCTACTACAACCTGCTCGTCGTGAACAACAACGAGCCCTACAAGAACGTGCAGGAGCTCGTCGCCTACGCCAAGGCCAATCCGGGCAAGCTGGCCTATGGCTCGGCGGGGGTGGGCGCGTCCAACCACCTGGGCGCGCTGCTGTTCGCCAAACGCAGCGGCATAGAGATGAACCACATACCCTACAAGGGCAACGCGCCGGCCATGACCGACGTGATAGGCGGCCAGCTCAGCATGATGCTGGACATCATCAGCACCGCCAGCAACTACGCCAACGCCGGCAAGGTGCGGCCGCTGGCCGTGACCTCGCCGCAGCGCAATGCCTCGCTGCCCGACGTGCCCACCTTTGCCGAGTCGGGCATAGAGGGGCTGAAGGGCTTCGACGTGGGCGGCTGGTACGGCGTCTATGGCCCCAAGGGCATGGCGCCCGAGCTGGTCGCCAAACTCAACAAGGCCGTCAACGCCGCCCTGGCCCAGCCCGATTTGAAGAAGCGCTACAAGGAACTGGGCTACGACGAGTGGACGGGCGATGCACAAAAGCTGGCCGAGCGCGCCGCCAAGGAGCGCGCCATGTGGGCCACGGTGACCCAGGGCATCACCGTCGATTGAGATGGCAGAGCGCATCCACCACCTGCTCGACTGCTGGCTGGCCGAGGCGCCTGGCCAGCCCTTCATGCACCTGGCTGATGGCCGCAGCCTGAGCTTTGCCGACCTGGGCGCGCTGACCGATGCGGCCGAAGAGGAGCTGCGCCAACTCGGCGTGCGCGCCGGCGACCGCGTGCTGGTGGTGGCCGAGAACTGCCCCGAACACGCCGCGCTGATCCTCGCCGCGAGCCGCGTCGGCGCCTGGTCGTGCGGCGTGAACGCGCGCATGGCACCGGGCGAGGTCGATGCCTTTGCAGAGAAGGCCGATGCGCGCGTGCTGTACTTCACGGCCAGCGGCTCGCGCGCCGCGGCCGACCATGCGCGCCGCCATGCGGGCGTGGACAGCGTGTTAAACGGCATGGAGCACGGCGCGCTGCGCGAGCAGGCCACGGTGGAGCCGCCACCGCTGCGGGATGACGTGGCGGCGCTGATCTTCACCTCCGGCACCACGGGCGCGCCAAAGGGCGTGATGGTCACGCACGAGGCGCTGATCCACTTCGCGCGCGTCTCGGCCGCATCGCGCAACCTGGGCCCGCAGGATCGCTGCTACGCCTTCGTGCCCATGACGCATATCTTCGGCCTGGCCACGGTGCTGCTGACCTCGCTCTACGCCGGCGCGCAGCTGGTGC
Organism: Pseudomonadota bacterium; assembly: GCA_018240995.1. Lineage (GTDB taxonomy): Bacteria > Pseudomonadota > Gammaproteobacteria > Burkholderiales > Burkholderiaceae_C > Alicycliphilus. Next base: position 27,239 of record JAFEES010000568.1, read on the forward strand.
TGCGCCCGCAGTTCGACCCGGCGGATCTGCTGGATACGCTGGCGCAGCATGGCGTGACGCAGCTGCAGGGCCCGCCGGCGCTGTTCTCGCGCCTGCTGGCCTATTTGCAAGAGCAACACATTGCGCACCCTGTCGCGCCGGCGCTGCGCTATGTCTACACCGGCGCCGGGCCGCTGGACTTGACGCTGAAACAACGCGTCGAGGCCGCCTTCGGCCAGGCGCTGCACCACGGCTACGGCCTGTCGGAATACGCCGGCTCGGTGCATTTGACGCGCATGGACGAGCGGCGCCCCGACACCAGCGTGGGCTATGTGGTCGCAGATGCCGAGGTGCAGGTCACAGACCCGGCCACGGGCCAGCCGCTGCCGATAGGAGAGCGCGGCGAGCTGTGGATGCGCGGGCGCGGCCTGATGCGCGGCTACTTTCGCGACCCCGGGGCCACCGCCGCCGTGATGCGCGCAGGCGGCTGGTACGCCAGCGGCGACCTGGGCGAGCTGCACGCCGACGGCGCGCTGTTCGTCGTCGGGCGGCTGAAGGAGATGATCATCCGCTCGGGCTTCAACGTCTATCCGGCCGAGGTCGAGCTTGCGCTGAACCAGTTGCCAGGCGTGCAGCGCAGCGCCGTCGTGGGACGCCCCGCAACCGACGGCAACGAGGAGGTCATCGCCTTCGTCGAACTCAGCCCCGGCGCCCGCTTCGACGAGGCCGCCGCGCGCGCCCGGCTGCGCGAGCAACTGGCGCCCTACAAGCTGCCCAGCCACATCGCCGTCGTGGCCGAGCTGCCCACCGGCCACAACGGCAAGGTGCTCAAGCGCCAGCTGCAAGAGCGCGCCGCCACCCTTTAGCGTGAAACAACGTGATTTCCCTCGTCATTCCCGCGCAGGCGGGAATCCAGGAGCCCCAGGGCAAGCCATGGCCGCATGGATCCCCGCCTGCGCGGGGATGACGGTGTTTCATGTTTTTGGATGTCGCCATCGGCATCATCGTCAGGCACACACACTCAGGAGAACCAATTGACCACGCACCACGTCACCCGCCGCCAACTCGTCGCCGCCGGCCTGCTGGCCGCCGCCACGCAGCCCTTTGCCGCCCTGGCGAATGACGCCTGGCCCGCCAAGCCGGTGCGCTTCATCGTGCCCTTCCCACCCGGCGGCCCCGTGGACACCACCGCGCGCGCCGCCAGCCTGAAGCTGTCAGAGATCTGGAAGACCCCCACGGTGATCGACAACCGCGCCGGTGCCGGCGGCGTGGTCGGCGCCCAGGCCGCGGCGCGCGAGGCGCCCGATGGCTACACGTTGTTCATGGCCGCCATCCACCACGCGGTCAACCCCACGCTGATGGGCAACCTGCCCTACGACATCGAGAAGGATTTCGCGCCGGTCAGCTTCGGTGCCATGTTCCCGGTGTTCGTCGTGGTGCACCCCTCGGTACCGGCGAATACCCTGCAGGAGCTGATCGCCCTGGCCAAAAAGCCCGGCAGCAACCTCAGCTACGCATCATCGGGCAACGGCGGCGGCACGCATCTGGCGGGCGAGCTGTTCAACATGGAGGCGGGTACCAAACTGCAGCATGTGCCCTACAAGGGCAGCGCCCCGGCCATGAACGATCTGCTGGGCGGCCAGGTGCAGATCATGTTCAGCGACGCCCCCACGGCGCTGCCGCACATCAAGAGCGGCCGCGTCAAGGTGCTGGCCGTGGCCAGCCGAAAGAGATCGGCCATGCTGCCCGACGTGCCCGCCGCCGCCGAGGCCGGCCTGCCCAACTACGAGGCCTATTCCTGGACCGCGCTGTTCGCCCCCGCCAAGACGCCGCAGACCGTGCTGGACAAGATCAATGCCGACTTCAACACCGCCTTCCGTGATCCTGCGGTGCGCCAGCGCCTGCTCGACGGCGGTGCAGAGACCGCCCCCGGCACGCAGCAGGAGATGCGCGACTTCCTGCGCGCCGAGATCACCAAGTGGGCCAGGGTGATCAAGACGGCGGGGATCACGACGGGGTGAGGGGCTCGCCGGTTTGACTGCGGGCCAGCGACGTATCTCAGGCTCCTTCCCTCTCTGGGCATGGGTAGCTACACAAGTCCCTGCGGGCTGGGCCCTCCTCCCCTCTCCCCTCGCGGGAGAGGGGCCGGGGGAGAGGGGGGAGTCCGGGCGCTAAGCCTTGCCAGCCCCCTCTCCCCAACCCTCTCCCGCGAGGGGAGAGGGAGAAAAACCCGCGTCAATCAAGCGTTGTGTGCTACCAAAAAGATTTGTAGATACCCATGCCCGGTGGGGGAGGGAGTCGAAGAGGCCGATCGAGACAGGCCGAAAATAGGGTAAAAAAGCTGTAAACGATTGCTACATCTGCGCTGACAGCTATTTTTTCAATAGTAGTCAAGCCGCCAGGTTCTTGCGCCCCAGCACCTTCAACAGTGAGGCGATGCTGTCGATCATCTCCTTGAAGGCCGCGTCCGCCTGGGCCTGGGTGTCCGTGGGCTGGGAGACCTTGCGCCCCTCGGCCTCCAGGCGGCCGCGGATCTCGGGCTTGACCACGGCCTCGCCAATGGCCTTGCGCAGGGCGGCGACGCGGTCGGCCGGCGTGCCCTTGCGCAGAAAATAGCCGCCGGCGATCTCGTGCACGAAGTCGGGGATCTGCTTGCTCTGGGTGATGGGGGCAATGTGCTTCAGGCCCGGCGCCATCTCCTTGGAGAAGCTGGAGATGATCTTCAGGCGGCCCTGCTCGCGCATGCCGTCAAAGCTTGTCTGGTAGGCCAGGATGGCAAAGTCCACCTGCCCGCCGGCCAGGTCTTGCAACGCTGGCGCCGCCCCCTTGTAGGGTACATGCAGGAACGGCAGGTTCAAGCGCGCCGCCAGCGCGTCGCCCATCAGGTGGTAGAGCGAATCGATGCCCACCGATGCGTAGGTCAGCGGCTTGTCCTTGTTGTTGCGGGCGTAGTCCAGAAATTCGTCCATGGTGCTCACGGGGATGCCGTTGCGCACCAGCAGCACGATGGACGCCGTCGTAATCGGCGCGGCAAAGACGAAATCCCCCGGCTTGTAGCGGGCCGCCGGGTTCAGCATCGGCGGCAGGATCACCTCGTTGGGCGAGCCGTGCAGAAAGGTGTAGCCGTCGGCCGGCGCGCTCAGCACCTTGTTGGCGCCGATCAGGCCGGTGCCGCCGCCGTAGTTCTCCACGATCACCTGCTGCTTCAGGCTTTGCGTGAAGGACTCGGCAAAGATGCGCGCCGATGCGTCGCTGGCGCCGCCGGCGGGGTAGGGCACCACCAGGGTCAGCGGCTTGGTGGGAAACGCGTCGGCGGCCCAGGCCGGCAGGCCGGCCAGGGTGCAGGCGGCGCCGGCGGATTGCAGGAAATGGCGGCGGTTCAGTGGGTGCATGGATTGGTTTCCTGGTTTGACAGCTGGCTCGGGCGCCGGCAGACATGCGTTAGCGGGCGACGGATTTCAGCTGCGCCAAGACCTGATCCGAGAGGATCTTGTGGCCGTGCGGCGTGGGATGAAACGAGTCCGACCAGAAATAGGTCTGATCGGCGTCGGGCGCCGCCATCGTGGCTCGCGTGCAGAACGTGGCGCTGGTGGTGAGCTTGGTGTTGGTGCAGGCCTTGTCGGTGAGGTTGGTGAACCCGTAGCCCACCGGATCTGCCTGCACCTTGCCCCACGCGGCCTGGGCGTCCACGTACACCACCTCGGGCATGTTGGCTATGCCGTCTTGCACGATCTTGTTGAACAGCACCCTCCAGGCATCCGTCTGCGCCGCCGGAACGGGCGTGTAGCACCCCTTGGCCTGATAGTCGGGCGAGCCGTAGTAACGCCAGAAGGGGCTGACGATGGGATTGCCCTGGGAGATCAACACGATCAAGCGCGCACCCTTGCTGCGAATTTGCCGCAGCATGTCCACCTCGGCCTGGGCGGCTTCGGCGATCTTGGCGGTTGCGATGTCGATGGTGGTGTTGCCCGCGCCGAGACCGTTGTCGTCGGTGTGCCAGCACACCGCGCTGAACTGCGCGTAAATGTCATTGCCGCCACCGCTGATCAGCACCAGTTCGTCGTCGGCGAAACGGTCGTGGGTCTGCAGGTAGCGGTTCACCTGCGCGCGCACCGGCGCCACCAGCTGGTTGTTGCCAATACCGCTCTCGCTGGGCAGCATGGCCACGCGTGCGCCGCCCTCGGCATAGCCGTTGCCACCGATGACGGTCGCCGTGCCGGTAGCGGTGGTGGCGCCGGAGCTGGCGTCCTTGTCCAGGGTGAGAGAGCGGTTGGGCGTCACAGTCAGGCCGTACTGGGCCGCCACGTTCTCGGCCCAGACCTTGCCGGGGTTGACCGTGAATTTGCCCGGATTGGCTGGATCACCGGTGGCCGCGTGATAGGTGCCCACATCGCTGAGGCTGTCGCCGAAAACGGTGACGGACTTCACCTGCATCCGGTTGTCGCCGCCTCCGCCGCAGGCGCCCAGGGCGCCCACCGCGGCCAGCATGGTTGCTGTCATGCTGGCCCTGACTGTCCATTGCTTCATGCTTGTCTCCTTTTTTTGGGGTTGGGGTATGGGGATCATCTACGGCGCGGGTCTTTGCACGGGGCAGCAGCCACCGGTGTCACCGTATTCGAGAGGACGTCAGGTCAGGCAGCTTTGCGCCAGATGCACCCAAAGCGCCGCGCCTATCGGCAAGGCCTTGTCGTTGAAGTCGTACAGCGGGTTGTGCACGTTGCAGCCGCCGTCCTCGCCCAGGCCGTTGCCCAGGCGGATGTAGGCGCCGGGGCGGTGCTCCAGCATGTAGGCAAAGTCTTCGCTGCCCATGACGGGGGGGCGCGCCACCACCTTGTCCGCGCCCACCAGGGCTATGGCGGCCTGGCGCAGGGTTTCGGTCTGCGCGGCGTGGTTGACCAGCACCGGGTATTTGCGCTCGTAGACCACCTCGGCCTGCAGTTGATAGCTTTGTGCCTGCGCGGTGATGAACTCGCGTATGCGCTGCTCCACCAGGGTGCGCACCTGGGGGTCGAGCGTGCGCACGCCGATCTTGAGCTGCGCGCTCTCGGGCACCACGTTGTAGGCCTCGCCGGCCTGTATCGAGCCCACGGTGATCACCGCCGACTTCAGCGCATCGATCTCGCGCGAGACTATGGATTGCAGGCCCAGCGTGATGCTGGCCGCGCATTGCATGGGGTCTATGCCGTGGTGCGGCATGGCGCCATGCGCGCCGCGCCCGCGCAGCGTCACCGTGGCGCGGTCGAACGAGGCCATCTGCGGCCCGGCGCTGATGGCCAGCTGCCCCACCGGCAGGCCCGGCGAGTTGTGCAGCGCATAGACCTCGTCGCACGGAAACAGGGTGAACAGGCCCTCGTCCACCATGCGCAGGGCGCCGCCCTCGTTCTCCTCGGCGGGCTGGAAGATCAAATGCAGCGTGCCGTTGAACTGGGCCGACTCGGCCAGGTAGCGCGCCGCGCACAGCAGCATGGCGGTGTGGCCATCGTGGCCGCAGGCATGCATCTTGCCGGCGTGGCGGCTGGCGTAGTCCAGGCCGGTTTTTTCGAGGATGGGCAGCGCGTCCATGTCGGCGCGTATGCCCAGCGTGCGGCTGCCACCGCCCTTGCGCAGGCTGCCCACGACGCCCGTGCCGCCCAGGCCGCGATGCACCTGGTAGCCCCAGGCGGCGAGCCGCTCGGCCACCAGGTCGCTGGTGCGGCGCTCTTCAAAGGCCAGTTCGGGGTGGGCATGGATGTCCCGCCGGATGGCGACGAACTCGGGGGACAGGGTGTGCAGCGCATCCAGGAGTGCCTGGGAGGTGGATGAATTCATGGGTGGTGCAGGGCGTGCTGTTGGTTGGCGCATGAGGTATATGCCTTGCCCGCATCGTAAAAAAGCCGCGCCGGTTTGTCCGTTGGTCTTTGCTTAAGCCCGGGTTCGGCCTTGCTCGGTATGTGTTCTGGAGCACAGGGCAATGCGGCGCGTAAAGCCAGCCGAGCCTGCGCTTCTCAATCCTCGCTGATCAGCTTGATGTCGCAATACGCCTGCAGCCCCTCGATGCCGCATTCCGAGCCCCAGCCGCTTTCCTTGACGCCACCGAACGGCGCCTCGGGCATGGAGACATGCAGGCTGTTGATGCCCAGCATGCCGGTCTGCAGGCCGCGCGCCAGCTGCATGCGCGTGGCGCTGTCATGGGTGAAGGCGTAGGCGGCCAGGCCGTAGGGCAGGCGGTTGGCGCGCTCTATGGCCTCATCGACGCTGTGCACGCGGTTGATCAGCGCCAGCGGGCCGAAGGGTTCCTCGTTCATGGCGCGTGCCTCCTCGGGCACATCGGTGAGCACCGTGGGCTGCCAGAAATAGCCCGGTCCGTCCATGGCCTGGCCGCCGCATTGCAGGCGCGCGCCGTGCCGCAGGGCGTCGTCTATCAGGGTGCGCATGGCCTGCAGGCGGCGCGGGTTGGCCAGCGGGCCCATGCTGCTGCCATCCAGCAGGCCGTTGCCGGGCGTCAACCTGCGCGCGCGCTCCACGAAGGCGTGCACGAAGGCGTCGTAGACCTGCTCGTGCACGTAAAAGCGCGTCGGGGCAATGCACACCTGGCCGGCGTTGCGGAACTTGCCGGCGGTCAATAGGTCGGCCGCGCGCTCCACCTCGGCGTCGGCGCAGACTATGGCCGGGGCGTGGCCACCCAGCTCCATGGTGGCGCGCTTCAAGCCCCTGGCCGCCTGCTGCGCCAGCAGCTTGCCCACGGCCGTGGAGCCGGTGAAGGAGAACTTGGCGACGATGGGGCTGTCCAGCAGGTAGGAAGACACCTCGCCCGGCACGCCGAACACGGCGTTCAGCACGCCCGCGGGCAGGCCGGCGTCGTGCAGCGCGCGCACCAGGGCCAGGCCGGTGGCGGGGGTTTCCTCGGCCGGCTTGATGATCAGCGTGCAGCCGGCGGCCAGGGCGCCGGCGATCTTGCGCGCCGGGGTGATGGCCGGGAAGTTCCAGGGCGTGAACGCCGCGCACACGCCCACCGGCTCGTGCAGCACGGTGATGCGCTGGTGCAGGTGGCGCCCGGGCACCACGCGGCCGTAGTTGCGCCGGCCTTCCTCGGCGTACCAGTCGAAGGTGTCGGCGCTGGCCAGCAGCTCCAGGCGCGCCTCGCGCAGGGGCTTACCCTGCTCCAGCGTCATGCCGTGGGCGATGGTGTCGGCGCGCTCGCGCAGCAGCGTGGCGGCGGCGCGCAGGATGCGCGCGCGCTCCAGCGGCGCCACCGTGCGCCAGCCGCAAAAGGCGCGCTGCGCCGCGGCCAGGGCGGCGTCCAGGTCGGCCTGCGTGGCATGGGGCAGTTGTGCCAGCACCTGGCCGGTGGCGGGGTTGATCACGTCAGCGCTGCCACGTGCGCCGCCATCCAGCCATTGCCCGTTGATGAAGAGCCGGGGCTGGGCGTAGGTCAGTTCACTGGCCGATGGGCGTTGCATGGCGCTTTCCCCGCAGGACGGGTGGTCAGGTGTGTTTGATGAATTTGCAGGTGCTCTTGGACAGGGGCTTGAAGGCCTGCTCGCCGGGGATGGTCGCCAGCACCTTGTAGTAGTCCCAGGGGTACTGGGACTCGGCCGGCTTCTTCACCTCGACGAGGAACATGTCGTGCACCATGCGCCCATCCTCGCGCACCTTGCCGTTTTGCGCAAACATGTCCTTGAGCGGCATGTTCTTGAGCTGCCGGGCCACGGCCAGGCCCTCGTCGGTGCCGGCGGCCTGCACCGCCTTCAGGTACTGCGTCACGGCGGAATAGTCGCCGGCGTGCACCATGGAGGGCATTTTCTTCATCTTGCCAAAAAATCGCCGCGCCCAGGCACGCGTGTCGTCGTTGCGGTCCCAGTAAAAGCCCGTGGTGAAGACCATGCCCTGGCCGTATTTCAGGCCCAGGGCGTGGATGTCGTTGATGAACATGATGCTGGGCACTATGGTCTGGCCCTTGGTGATGCCGAATTCGTTGGCCGCCTTGATGGTGTTGACGGTGTCCGACGTGGCGTTGGCCAGCGCGATGGCCTGCGCCTTGGAGCCCTGCGCCTGCAGCAAAAACGACGAGAAGTCGCTGGCGTTCAGCGGGTGGTAGGTGCTGCCGACGATCTTGCCGCCACCGGCCTGCACGAACTCGGTGATGTTGGCCGACATGGCCTTGCCGAAGGCATAGTCCACGCCCAGGATGAACCATTCCTTCTTGCCCTGGGCCAAAATGCCATCGACCGCGCCCTTGGCCAGTGCATAGCTATCGTATGTATAGTGGATGGCGGTGGGCGCGCAGTGTTCGTTGGTGAGTATGTCCGAGGCGCCGCCGGTGTTCATGACCAGCTTGCTCCGCTCGCGCGCCAGGTTGTTCACGGCGATGGCCACGGCGGTGTTGTTCAGGTTGATGATCAGATCCACGCCGTCGCGGTCGAACCAGGTGCGCGCGTGGGTGGCGCCCACGTCGGCCTTGTTCTGGTGGTCGGCCCAGACGATCTCCACCTTCTTGCCCAGTACCTGGCCGCCAAAGTCTTCCACGGCCATTTTTGCGGCCTCGACCGAGCCGCGCCCCGCGGTGTCGGCGTACAGGCCCGACATGTCGGACAGCACGCCTATGCGTACCACGTCGTCGGAAATCTTCTGGGCCTGGGCGCCCAGGCTCCAGCTCAGGCCGCAGGCCAGCAGGCAGGCGAGGGTGCGGGGGGTGGGGTGGTGCAGCATGTTGTCTCCTGTATGGGTATGGTTGTTGCCGTGCTACCAGCGCCGCATGCTATGGGCGCGCGGGTACGCGCCTCTACGCCATTTTGAAAGTCAGGGTTGATCCACGCCAAAGCCGGGTTTGCCCCTAACCGCAGCCCCGCAAAAGCCGCCCTTTCAAATTGCCGAATTGAAGCCCGGCGCCGTCGCGGGCATGCTGGCGGCCGGCAAGCTTTTACGGCAACACAACCATGCACCTGAGCGCACAAACCCATTACCAGGCCGAGCTGGATGCCGGCCGCTTTTGCCTGCAGCAATGCCCGCAGTGCGAGAAACATGTATTCACCCCGCGCGAGCTGTGCCCGCATTGCGGCGCCGGCGGCCTGCGCTGGGTGCGCGCCGGCGGCCTGGGCCGGGTGTATTCCACCAGCACCATCGCGCGCAAGGCGGACGCCGGCGGCAACTACAACGTGGCCCTGATCGACCTGGATGAAGGCGTGCGCATGATGAGCCGCGTGGAAGGCCTGGCGCCCGAGGCCGTGGCCATAGGCCAGCGCGTGCGCGCCCATGTGGCGCAGCAGGACGGGCGTGGCCTGGTGCTGTTCACCCCGGTGCAGGACGGAGGCGCAGTATGAGCCGCATTCCCCAGTCACCGTTTGACGCCGCCGCGGTGAACCGCCCGCTGCGTGGCCGCGTGGCGATTGCCGGCGCCGCCACCTATGGCTGCGGCGAGGCGCCCGGCATGGACGACATGACGCTGTTGGCACGCGCCGCGCAGGCGGCCGTGGCTGATGCGGGCCTGAGCATGCAGGACATAGACGGCCTGGCCACCTGCAGCGTCAACGCCAGCATGTGGCCCATGCCGGTGATCGAGCATTTGGGGCTAAACCCCACCTATGTGGACGGCACCATGATAGGCGGCAGCAGCTTCATTGCCCACCTGCTGCCGGCGATGCGTGCGCTGGAGGCCGGACAATGCCGGGCGGTGCTGGTGTGCTACGGCAGCGCGCAACGCTCGGCCACCTTTGGCCGCAAGGAGAGCATTGCCGCGCGGCGCTTTCTCGACCCGCTGCCGTACGAGCACCCCTACGAGCCGGTGCTGCCCGTCACGGCCTATGCACTGGCCGCCGCGCGCCACATGCATGAATTTGGCACCACGCGCGCGCAGCTGGCCGAGGTGGCCGTGGCCGCGCGCGCCTGGGCGCAGCTCAATCCCGAGGCCTTCATGCGCGACCCCCTGAGCATCGAGGACGTGCTCTCGGCGCGCCCCATTGCCAGCCCGCTCACGGTGCGCGACTGCTGCCTGGTGACCGACGGCGCCGGCGCCATCGTGCTCACGCGCGCCGACCGGGCGCGCGACCTGGCGCGGCCCCCGGTCTATGTGCTGGGCAATGCCACGGCGATCTGGAACCGCCAGATCTCGTGCATGCCCGACCTGACCACCACGTCGGCAGCGCAGTCCGGCGCCCAGGCCTTCGCCATGGCGGGCTTGACCGCGGCCGACATGGACATGGCCCAGGTGTATGACGCCTTCACCATCAACACCATCCTGTTCCTGGAAGACCTGGGCTTTTGCGCCAAGGGCGAGGGCGGGGCCTTCGTCGCAGGCGGCGGCATCGCCCCCGGCGGACGCCTGGCCGTGAACACCAATGGCGGCGGCCTGTCTTGTGTGCACCCGGGCATGTATGGCATCTTTGCGCTCATCGAGGCCGTGCGCCAGCTGCGCGGCGAGGCCGGGCTGCGGCAGCTAAAGCAGCACCGCACGGCCGTGGTCCACGGCAATGGCGGCACGCTGTCGAGCCAGTCCACAGCGGTGCTTGGCACGGCCGAGGCACTTTGAACGTAACCACTCGGCAGGTAGCGACGCTGGGTGTCATGCTTCCTCGCCCCCTTGGGGGCTGAAGGCTGCGGCTCCAGTTGCGCCAGTGCGCAACTGGACAGCCTGAAGAGCGGCGGCCTCCGGCCGCCAGCACCGGGCAGGGGTGAGGGGGAAATTTCAGGCGCAGCGCTCCATGCCGGCGACCACCCTCACCCCAACCCGCTCCCGCCAGCGGGAGAGGGAGATACGAAACCCGCGCAGTTACCTTTGAACCACGAAGGAGAAAGATCATGATCCGCGATCCGGAAATCC